>JBBRFR010000010.1:0-26090 GCA_038241485.1 Burkholderiales bacterium | reverse complement strand
GGTCGATGCCGTAGAAGGCGCTCTCGCCATAGATCGACACGGCATTGAAGTCACGCTCGGCGCTGTCGAAATTGGGCAGTGCCGGGCCTCACCGGATCACCTTCAGCGCCTCGGGGTTGACGATGTGGCTGGGCTCTTTGCGGATGAAGTTGATGACGTTGTCGAAGGCCTGGCCGAAGTACAGCTCGTAGCTGTCCTGCTCCACATAACCGATGTGGGGCGTGCCGATGGCGTTTTCCAGGCGCAGCAGCGGGTGGCCTTGCAGGATGGGCTCGGTCTCGAACACGTCGACCGCCGCCATGCCGGGGTGGCCGCGGTTGAGCGCCGAGACCAGCGCACCTTCTTCGATCAGCTCGGCGCGCGAGGTGTTGACCAGCAGCGAGGTCGGCTTCATGCGCGCCAGGTCTTCGAACTTCACCACGCCGCGCGTGGCGTCGGCCAGGCGCAGGTGCAGGCTCAGCACGTCGCTGGTCTCGAACAAGGCTTCGCGCGACTCGGCAATCGTGTAGCCGGCGACGCGCGCCCGCTCGCGCGAGGTTTCGCTGCCCCACACGATCACGTTCATGCCGAAGGCCCGGCCGTAATCCGCCACCAACTCGCCAATGCGCCCGAAGCCCCACAGCCCCAACGTCTTGCCCTTGAGCACCATGCCGATGCCGAAGTTGACCGGCATCGACGCGGCCTTCAGGCCCGACTGCTGCCATGCCCCGTGCTTGAGGTTGCCCACGTACTGCGGCAGGCGGCGCATGGCCGCCATGATCAGCGCCCAGGTCAGCTCGGCGGGCGCCACCGGCGAACCCACGCCCTCAGCCACCGCGATGCCCAGGCGGGTGCAGGTCTCCACGTCAATGTGCGGGCCCACGCGGCCGGTCTGCGCCAGCAGCTTGAGCTTGGGCAGTTTTTCAAGCAGCTGGCGCGGGAAGTGAGTGCGCTCGCGGATCAGCACCAGCACCTCGGCGTCACGCAGCCGCACCGACAGCTGGCCGATGCCCTTGACCGTGTTGGTGAAGACCTTGGCATTGAGGTGTTCCAGCCGCACGGCGCATTTCAGCTTGCGCACTGCGTCTTGGTAGTCGTCGAGGATGATGATGTTCATGTTCATCAAGTTGGCACTGCTTGAGGGGTGACGGGTCATTGTGCCCGCTTCGAAGTAGCATCTGCGCTCTCAAAAACAAACACGGAGACACCA
This sequence comes from Burkholderiales bacterium, assembly GCA_038241485.1. GTDB lineage: Bacteria > Pseudomonadota > Gammaproteobacteria > Burkholderiales > Burkholderiaceae_C > Rhizobacter. The sequence goes on along the minus strand of JBBRFR010000010.1, from coordinate 24,901 downwards.
TGTCCAACACGATGTATTCGGCCAGCGTGCCGGTATTCGTTCGCAAGCTCGGCAGCCTCGTTAAATGGCTCGACAAGGCCGACGCCCATGCACAGGCCAAAAAGTTCGACAGCGCTGTCTACCTCGCCGCCCGCCTGGCGCCCGACATGCTGGCCTTCCCGAAGCAAATCCAGATTGCATGCGACGGCGCCAAGTTCTGTATCGCCCGCCTGGCCGGCATCGAAGCCCCCAAGCACGAAGACAACGAGGCCACCCTGGCCCAGCTGAAGGAGCGCATCGCCTCGACGCTGGCGTTCATCCAGTCGGTGCCCGAAGCGCAGATCGTCGGCTGCGACGACAAAGACATCTCGGTGCCACGCCGTGATGGTGCCGTCACGATGAAGGGCGAGTTCTACCTCAACCACTACGCGCTGCCTAACTTCTATTTCCACGTGACCGCGGCCTATGCGCTGCTGCGCCACAACGGCGTCGAGCTGGGCAAGACCGACTTTCTCGGCCTGACCTGAAGTGCTGGCCACGCTGGGCATTCACGACCTGCCGCTGTTCGTGGCGGCGGGCCTGCTGCTCAACCTGACACCCGGGGCCGACTTGCTCTACGTGGCGGGCCACGCCGCCACCGGCGGGCGCCGCGCCGGCATGCTGGCGGCTCTGGGCATCGGCGCCGGGTGTCTTTTTCATGTGCTGCTGGCGGCGCTGGGTTTGTCGGCCTTGTTGGCGGCGTCTGAGCTGGCTTTCACCGTGGTCAAGTGGGTGGGGGCGGGCTACCTGGTCTGGATGGGTCTGGGCATGCTGCGTTGGCGCAGCGGGGGCGCGGCCTCGGTCGTGCTCGACCCACAGCGTGTGTTCTGGCGCGGGGTGTTGACCAATGCGCTGAACCCCAAGGTGGCGCTCTTTTTCCTGGCCTTCTTGCCGCAGTTCATCACGCCGCAGAGCGCGCACCAGGCGCTGGCGTTCGGTGTGCTGGGTCTCGTGTTCACCGTGAACGGCACCCTTGTCACGCTGGTGTTGGCGTGGCTTGCGGGTGCGGCGCGTGAGCGCTGGGCGGGCAGTGCGCGGGCCGGCAGGCTCGGCCTGTGGTTGCAGCGCGCGGCGGGCGCGATGTTTGTGGTGCTGGGGGTCAAGCTGGCCGTCGGCGGCCGCTGAGGGTTACAGCGGCACGAAGGCCGTGTTGCCGCCACCTTCGGGGAAGGCGCTCTCGATCTGTTGCGTCAGTTCCCGGCGGTGCATCTCGGCGCTGGCTGTGCCGCGTGGTAGCGCTGCGAGCACGGCGTGGCGCAAGCGCCAGAGTTCGATCACTTCGCCCGCCATGCGCACCTTGCGCTGCAGCAGCACGCCGGTGCCGCCTTCGATCTCGGCGGCCGCGTCCATGAAGCATGTCTTCATCTCGACAAACGCGCGGCGAGCTGCCATGCGGGCCATGCGGTCTTCCGGCATGCCAAAAGCCTGCAGATCGGCGGCGCGATTGAAGCTGAGTTCGGCGGAGGTGGTGTCCATGTAAGCAATTGTGGGCAGCGGACGGCGTCGTCCAAAGCCTAAACAGATGCCTTCTTCCCCGGCAGTTCGTCGCCTTCTGCGGGCAACCCGGATGTGGCAGCGGCTTGCCAACGGTTACGCTTACCGGGTCTGCACAGGGACTGGAAAAATCCATGAAATGGCTTCGTCGCGGCGCATGGGCGCTGCTGCTGGTGGTGCTCGTGGTGGTTGCTGCATCGTGGATCTACAGCCGGCGTGTGCTGCCGATGACCCAAGGCACCATGCCGCTGCAAGGGCTGCGCGGCGAAGTCCGCATCGAGCGTGACGCCGATGGCATCCCGACCATCAAGGCGGCTTCACGCGACGACGCCATGTTCGGCCTCGGCTACGTGCACGCCCAAGACCGGCTGTGGCAGCTCGAAACACACAAACGCATTGGCTCGGGCCGCCTGGCTGAATCGTTTGGCGAGTCGGCGCTCGAGACCGACAAGTTTCTGCGCGCCCTCGGTGTGCGCCGCACTGCCGCCGCGCAGTGGGACCAGGCCAGTGCCGATACACGCGCCGCACTCAACGCCTATGCGGCGGGCATCAACGCCTACGTGCAAAACGAGCTGAGCGCGCGCCCGCCCGAGTTCATCTTGACCGGCACGGTCGTCGAACCCTGGACGCCCGAAGACAGCATGGCCTGGGCCACGATGATGGCCTGGGACCTGGGCGCCAATTGGTCGGCCGAGCTGCTGCGCCTGCGCATGTCGCTCAAGCTGCCCGTCGAGCGCATCAACGAGCTGCTGCCACCGTACCCCGGCGACAAGCCGCTGCCCACCGCCGATTACGCCGCGCTGTTTCGCGGCCTCAAACTGAGCGCCACGCTGGGCCAGCAGGCGCTCAACGCCGCGCCCGAGTCGGGTGTGGAAGGTGTGGGTTCCAACAACTGGGTGGTGCACGGCTCGCACACCGAAAGCGGCAAGCCGCTGCTGGCCAATGACCCTCACCTGAAGCTCACCGCGCCGGCCCTTTGGTACTTCGCACGGCTTGAGGCGCCCGGCTTCAAGGTGGCCGGCGCCACCATGCCCGGCCTGCCGGTGGTGGTGCTGGGGCAGAACGAACACGTGGCCTGGGGCTTCACCAACACCGCGCCCGATGTGCAAGACCTCTACATCGAGCGCATCAAGCCCGACGACCCCACGCAATACCAGACGCCCGAGGGCTGGGCCCAGTTCGCCACCGTCACCGAAGTCATCAAGGTCAAAGGCAAGCCCGATGTGACCTTGGTGGCCCGCAGCACGCGCCACGGCCCGGTCATCTCTGACGCGGGGGGTGGTGCGACCGAAGGCCTCACCGGCCCCGCCACACAACCGGCCTATGCCCTGGCCCTGCGCTGGACGGCGCTCGATGTCGACTCCGGCACCCTCGACGCCGCGCTCGCCTTCAACACCAGCCGCAGCGTGGCCGATTTCATCTCTGCCTCGGGCAAGCACCTCGCGCCGATGCAAAACATGGTGGTGGCCGACGACCAGGGCCACATCGGCATGGTGTCCGCCGGCCGCGTGCCGGTGCGCAAGCCCGAGAACGATTTGAAAGGCCTGGTGCCCGCACCCGGCTGGGATGCCCGCTACGACTGGGCCGGCGTGCTCGAACCCACCTGGACACCCCGCGAGACCGACCCGCCGCGCGGTTGGATCGCCACCGCCAACCAGCGCATCCACCCGGTCGACTACCCCCACTTCATCACCAGCGAATGGGCCGCGCCCTATCGACAGCAACGCATCGAGCAGCTGCTGGCTGCCAGACCGAAGCACACCCTGGACAGTTTGCGCGCCATCCAGGGCGACCTGTACTCGGCCGGCACCATGCGGCTGATGCCGGCGCTGCGCAAGGCCAGCTCCACGCACCCGCTCGCCGAAGCGGCGCAGCGTGAACTGGCAGCGTTCGATGGCGTGATGGCCGCCGACAAGGCCGCACCGCTGATCGCCTGGGCCTGGGCGCGGCAGCTCACGCAGGGTGTCTTTCGCGATGACATCGGCGACCCTTTGTATGAGCGGCAGATCATTGGCAGCCGCAGCTTGCGTGAGGCGCTCGAAGGCGTGCTCGATCGCAACGATGCGCTCTGGTGCGACAACCAGGCCACACCCGTGGCCGAGACCTGCGAAGAACAGATCAACACCGCCTTCACCCGCGCGCTGGACGAGCTGCAGGCCGCCTACGGTGCCGATGTGGCGAAGTGGCAATGGGGCCGGGCCCACCAGGCCCGCTCGGAGCACCGCCCCTTCAGCCGCGTGAAGCTGCTCAGCAAGTGGTTCGAGCTGCGCACGCCAGTGGGCGGCGACACTTACAGCATCAACGTCTCGCGCGTGAGCCTGCGGCCCGACGCGACGACCGGCGAGCTCTACCTCGACGAACACGGCCCGTCGTTTCGGGCGCTGTATGACCTGGGCGACCCGTCGAAGTCACGCTTCATGCATTCGAGCGGGCAATCGGGCATCGTGTTTTCACCGCTCTACAGCAGCTTTGTCGACCGCTGGCGCGAGGTGAAAGATGTGCCGGTGTGGGGTGGTGAGACGAAGCGCACTTTGTTGCTCAAGCCCAGGCCGTGATGACGCCTTACGCCGAGGGCGGGAGCGTGCAGTCGAGTGTGTAGTTGAGCGTGTAGAGGTGCTTGCCGTCGGTGATGGCGATCGACAGGCTGCCAGCGATGCCGGTCAATGCATCGGTGCCCGAGTCGGGCACCACCAGCACGGCGAGCGTTGGTGCCCCACGGGTCATCGTGCCCAGGTGCTGCAGCATGAAGCTGCCGCTTCGGCCCTGCAGCGTGCCAGTGACACGCTCGATGGCCACATAGCCAGCCGACCCCTTCACGGCTGTGGTGGCAGCCAGCATCTCGCCTTGGCTGGTGCCTTGCAGGTCGCCGGTGAAGAGCTTGTTGATCGACATGCGGCCGAGCCCCGAATCTGCGTCTGCCGCAGGCTGGGGCAGCAACTTGACCTCGAAGCTGCCGGTGGCTTGAATCGTTGTCATGGTGTGTTGCCTCAAACCTGCCCGAACAAGGCCTTGCGCTGTGCGGTGTAGTTCCACCACGGCGCGGGCGCGGCGCCGGCCATGAAGTCGGTGGCCGCCATGAAGGTGTCGAGCACGCAGGGGTCGTGGCGCTGGCCGGTGACGGCGCACAGCTTCTGGTACAGCACGAAGGCATCTTTGCCGCGCAGTTGCTTGGGGTGGTCGATGCCGATCAGGCGCAGGTCGTGGGCCAGTGAGGGGCCGATGTTTGGCAGCTGCTCCAGCAGCTGGCACTCGTCGGCACGGTGGGCCTTCGGTGATTTCATGGATTGGGATTTGAGCGCGGCCATCAAGACCTCACATCAGCATGTTGTTGCGGATCAAGCCGACGGCAATGCCTTCGAGCTCGAAATCGACGTCACCGAAAGGAATGACGATGGGTTTGAAGTCTGGGTTTTCGGGCAGCAGCTCGATGCTGGTGCGGGTGCGCTTGAAGCGTTTGACGGTGACGTCGTCGCCCAACCTGGCCACCACGATCTGGCCGTTCTTGGCGTCTTTGGCTTTTTGCACGGCGAGCAGGTCGCCGTCCATGATGCCGGCGTCGCGCATGCTCATGCCCTTGACCTTGAGCAGGTAGTCGGGCCGGCGCGGGAACATGCTGGCTTCCATCAAGTAGGTTTGATCGATGTGCTCTTGCGCGAGGATGGGGCTGCCGGCGGCCACACGGCCCACCAGTGGCAGCGTGAGCTGTGCGAGGCTGGGCAAGGGCAGGCTGAACTGCTTGCCGCGGCTCTCGTTGAGCGCACGCAATGTGTCAGACTTCAAACGGATGCCGCGTGAGGTGCCACCGATCAGCTCGATGACGCCTTTGCGGGCCAGGGCTTGCAAGTGTTCTTCGGCCGCGTTGGCCGAACGAAAGCCCAGCTCGGCAGCGATTTCGGCCCGTGTGGGCGGGGCGCCGGTGCGCTCGATGGCGCTTTGCACCAGATCGAGAATCTGTTGCTGGCGGTCGGTGAGTTTGGGCGCTTCGTACATGGCGATCCTCGGTGCGGCTCTTTGCCAGTGCGGGTGGAAGGCTCAGGGCTGAGCATCCATCCAGTGGCTGTATTTTCATCCAGCTTTTCAAAAAATGCAAAACATCATCGTGGTGCTGGGCACCGGCGGCACCATCGCGGGCACCTCGGCGGTGGCCGGTGACAACATCGGCTACACCGCCGCGCAGATCGGCGTGGCGCAGTTGGTGAGCGCGATTCCTGCGCTGGCCCGCGTGCCGCTGGAATGTGAGCAGGTTGCGCAGGTCGACAGCAAAGACATGGGCTTCGCCGTCTGGCGCGCGCTGGCCCTGCGCGCCGCGCACCACTTGGCGCGCCCCGAGGTGGCAGCGGTTGTGGTCACCCACGGCACCGACACGCTCGAAGAAACCGCCTACTTTTTGCAGCGCGTGCTCGAGCCAGCCAAGGCCCTGGTGATGACCGCGGCGATGCGGCCCGCCACCTCGCCCCAGGCCGATGGGCCTCAAAACCTGCTCGACGCCGTGCGTGTGGCTGGCCACGTAGGCGTGCAAGGCGTGGTCGCGGTGCTGAATGGTCAGATCCACTCCGCGCACGATCTGCGCAAGACCCACACCTACCGCGTGGACGCCTTCAGCTCGGGCGATGCCGGCGTGCTGGGCCTCGTGGCCGACGGGCAGGTCCGCATCTCGCGTGCGCGGCCGAAGGCCCTCGCATTGGGAACCGATTGCTTGCCGGCCGACGCCACCACCTGGCCGCGTGTCGAGATCGTGCACAGCTATGCCGGGGCCGACGGGGCCGTGGTGCGCTTGTTGTGTGCGGATGGTGTGCGTGGGCTGATCGTTGCCGCGACGGGCAATGGCACCGTGCACCACGCTCTGGAAGCTGCCTTGCTGCAAGCGCAGTCGCAAGGTGTGAAGGTGCTGCGCAGCAGCCGCTGCCTGGGCGGCAGGGTGCTGGCGCGGGCCGACGACGTGTTGCCGTCGGCCGACGATCTCACGCCGGTGAAGGCTCGGATCGAGTTGCTGCTGGAGCTTTTCAGACCACCGTCAGCGTGACGTCGATGTTGCCGCGGGTGGCGTTCGAGTACGGGCACACCTTGTGTGCGGCGGCGACCAGTGCTTCAGCCTTGTCCTTCTCGAAGCCAGGGACGGTGATGGCCATGGCCACCTGGATGCCGAAGCCGCCGGTGATGGGGCCGATGCCCACGTCGGCGGTGATCGACACGTCGGCCGGCAGCGCGATCTTCTGTCCGGCGGCAACTGCCTTCATCGCACCGATGAAGCAAGCCGAGTAGCCAGCAGCAAACAGCTGCTCGGGGTTGGTGCCGCTGCCGCCAGCACCACCCAGTTCCTTGGGGGTGGTCAGCGTGGCCTTGAGTGCGCCGTCAGACGATTCGATGGTGCCGGCACGGCCGCCGGTCGAGGTGGCGTGGGCGGTGTAGAGAACTTTGTCGAGTGCCATGGTGAGCTCCGTTCAGGGGTGGGTGGATGGGGTCGCAATCAATGCGCAGGGGTTTGTGCGTCGTCATCAGCGCTCAGCAGCTGCATGCGCAGCTGTTGCAGGCGTTGTGTCAGAGAGGCCAGCTCGCCCAGATCACAGCGGGTGGCTTGGGCCAGTTGCAGGGGCACACGCTTGGCCTTTTGGCGCAGTGCGCGGCCCTCGGAGGTGAGGCTCACGATCACACGGCGTTCGTCGACGGCTGCGCGCTCGCGTTGCAGCCAGCCGGCGGTTTCCATGCGTTTGAGCAGCGGGGTGAGGGTGCCTGAGTCGAGAAACAGGCGCTCGCCCAGCTCGCTCACCATCAGGTGGTCACGTTCCCACAACACCAGCAAGGCGAGGTATTGCGGGTAGGTCAGGCCGAGTGGCGCCAGCAGCGGCTTGTAGAGCTTGGTCATGGCCAGCGAGCTGGAGTACAGCGCGAAGCACAGCTGCTGGTCGAGCAGCAACCAGTCTTTGGCCGGGCGGCTGGCAGCTTGTGAGGGTGGGCTTGGCAAAACCATGGGGCGAATGATAATAAAGATTGAACAATTAGATTGTGTGCAACGTATTTACCCTGCCGCTGCCAGGGGCAAAGGCAGAGGTAACCTGACTCAGGCCTCGCCGGTGGCGGCCAGCGCGTCGAGTTCGGTGGTGATCTCAAGCCAGCGGGCTTCGGCCTGCTCGGTGTCGTCGGCGATCTTCTTCAGGCGTTTGCCTTGCTCCACTCGTCGGGCCGAGCTGACATCAGACTGGGCCGCGGCGGCTTCGATGTTGGCCTTTTCCTGCGTCATGGCGGCCAGGCTGCGCTCCAGCCCGGCCAGCTCGTTGCGCAGCGGCTTGGTCTGCTCCGCGAGTTTTTGTCTTGCCTGGCCAGACGCTTTGCGGTCTTTTGCAGGGGCGGGCGGCGCGGCCACGACGGGCACGGCTGTGGCGGCCAGGCCCTTTTCCTTGCGGGCCTTGACCTTCGCATTGCCGGCGTCCTTGGCGGCCCGCGCCATTTCGCGCGAGGTGTCGAGCAGCCACTTCTGGTAGTCGTCGAGGTCGCCGTCGAAGGGCTGCACCCCGCCGGCGGTGACGAGCCAGAACTCGTCGCACACCTCGCGCAGCAGCGCACGGTCGTGGCTCACCAGCATCACGGTGCCTTCGAACTCGTTGAGCGCCATGCTCAGCGCTTCGCGCGTGGTCAGGTCGAGGTGGTTGGTCGGCTCATCCAGCAACAGGAGGTTGGGGCGCTGCCACACCAACATGGCCAGCACCAGCCGCGCTTTTTCGCCGCCGCTGAGCGAGCCCACGGCCTGCGAGACCATTTCGCCGACGAATCGGAAGGAGCCCAGAAAGTCGCGCAGCTCTTGCTCGCGCGCTTGTGGGCCCACGTCGCGTGCGAGGCGGATCATGTGCATGAGTGGGCCGTCGTCGAGCGACAGCACATCGAGCTCTTGCTGGGCAAAGTAGCCGATCGAGAGGCCTTTGCCTTCGGTCACTTCGCCCGAGATCAGCGGGATCTCGTGCGCAATGGTCTTCACCAGCGTCGACTTGCCCTGGCCGTTGGCACCGAGGATGCCGATGCGCTGGCCGGCCAGCACCGAGCGGTTGATGTCTTTCACGATGGCCACGCCGTTGTAGCCGCAGTTCATCATCGAGAAGGCCAGCATCGGGTTGGGCAGGCTTTGTGGCTCGCGAAACTCAAACTGGAAGTCGCTGCTGGTCAGCACCGGGCCCAGCTTTTCCATGCGGGCCAGCGCCTTCACCCGGCTTTGTGCCTGCTTGGCCTTGCTGGCCTTGGCCTTGAAGCGGTCGATGAACTTTTGCAGGTGGGCCATGCGCTCTTGCTGCTTGGCGAAGCTGGCCTGGGCCTGCATCATGCGTTCGGCGCGCATCTCTTCAAACGCGGTGTAGTTGCCGGTGTAGCGGGTGAGGCGGGTCTCGTCGAGGTGCAGCGTGACCTTGGTGATGGCGTCCAAGAATTCGCGGTCGTGGCTGATCACGAGCATCGTGCCTTCGTACTTCTGCAGCCACGCTTCGAGCCAGACGAGGGCGTCCAGGTCCAAGTGGTTGGTAGGCTCGTCGAGCAGCATCAGGTCAGCCGGGCACATCAGGGCGCGAGCGAGCTGGAGCCGCATTCGCCAACCGCCCGAGAAGCTGTTGACCGGTTCGTCGAGCTGGTCAACCCGAAAGCCCAGCCCCATCAAAAGTGCCTGCGCCTTGGGGCGGGCTTCGAAGCCACCGGCCTCGGCAATCTCTTGGTGCGCGTCGGCCATGGCGTGGCCGTCGTCGGCGTTTTCGGCGGCCACCAGGGCGGCGTTGGCGGCTTGCAGACGGGTGTCGCCTTCGAGCACGTAGTTGGTGGCCGAATCGTCGGTCTCGGGCATCGACTGCATCACTTCACCCACCAGCCAGCGCGGCGGGATCGACACATCACCCGCATCCGATTGCAAGCGGTGCCTGAGCAGTGAAAACAGCGACGACTTGCCCGCGCCGTTGCGGCCAATCAGGCCGATCTTTTCACCCGGCTGGAGGGTGACGCTCGCGTCTTGCAACACGATCTTGGTGCCGCGGCGCAGGGTGACGTTTTTAATGACAATCATGATGAAATCGAATCTACCAATTCAGAAAACGCAAAAGATCATGACGCTAGGTCTGACCACTCAAATCTTGCACGCCGACCGCCTGGGCGGTGTGGAGCACGGTGCCACCCACAAGCCGCTGCACCTGTCGGCCGCCTTCGGCTACGACACGGCCACCGAGCTGGTGTCTGTGTTTCAGGGCGAGCGCAATGGCCACATCTATGCGCGCCAAGGCAACCCGACCAGCCATGCCCTGGAGCACAAGCTGAACCTGCTGGAAAACGGCGTGGGCAGCGTCTGCTTTGCAACCGGCATGGGTGCCATCGGCTCGCTGCTGTTTGCCTTGCTGAAACAGGGCGACCACATCGTGGCCAGCCAGTTCCTTTTCGGCAACACCGCCAGCCTGTTGCAAACCATCGACAGCCTGGGTTGCTCGGTGTCACTGGTCGACGCCACCGATGCCACGCAAGTGGCCCAGGCCATCACCGACCAAACCCGTATTGTCTTCGTAGAAACGATTGCCAACCCGCGAACCCAGATTGTCGACCTTGAAAGCATCGGCAAACTGTGTGCAGAACGTGGTGTTCTGTACGTGGTCGACAACACCATGACCACGCCGCACCTGTTTCGCCCCTCGAAGTTTGGCGCCGGGCTGGTGATGAATTCGCTCAGCAAATCGATCAGCGGCCATGGCAACGTGCTGGGGGGTGCCATCACCGACACCGGGTTGTTCGACTGGGGGAGCTACCCCAACATTCAAGACTCTTACAAAAAGGGCGCCCCCAAGACCTGGGGTCTGCTGCAGATCCGCAAGAAGGGCTTGCGTGATTTTGGCGCCACGCTGGGTGCCGAAGCGGCGCACCGCATTGCCACCGGCGCCGAGACGCTGGCGCTGCGGCTAGATCGCGCCTGCGACAACGCGCTGCGCCTGGCCACCTGGCTCGCCGCTCAGCCGGCCGTTCTGGCGGTGCACTACCCGGGCTTGGAAAGCCACGCCCAGCACGACAAGGCCAAGCGCTGGTTCCGCGCCTACGGGGCCTTGATGAGCTTTGAGCTGAAGCCGGGGCATGACACGCTGGCTCTGCTCGACGCGTTGGCCATCGTCATCAAGTCGAGCCACCTGGGTGACAACCGCACGCTGGCCATCCCCGTGGCGCAAACCATCTTCTGGGAGATGGGGCTGGAAAAGCGCCAACGCATGGGCATCTCGGAGTCGCTGGTGCGGCTGTCGGTCGGGATTGAAGATTTCGACGATCTGCAGGCGGACTTCGCTCAGGCACTCGGAAAGGTCTAGCGCGCCCAGCGCACAAGCGCATCGCGCGTGACCAGCAGCACCTGGTCATCGCCCGCGCTGGTGTCCAGCCACACCACTTCAAGCTTGCGGAACGCGTGCTCAAAATGAGCACGCTCGTTGCCGATCTCCAGCACCAGCACGCCGATGGGGCTGAGCCGCGAAGGCGCGTCTTTCAAGATGCGGCGCACCAGGTCCATGCCGTCGTCACCACCGGCCAGGGCCAATGAAGGCTCGTGCTGATATTCCTTGGGCAGCTCGGCCATGCTCTGCGCGTTGACATAGGGCGGGTTGCAGACGATCAGGTCGTAAGGGTCTTTGACGTCGTTCAGCAGGTCGGATTTGACGAGCTTGATGCGCTTGGCGAGCTTGTGCTTGTCGACGTTGATGCGCGCCACGGCCAGCGCGTCGTCGGAGATGTCTGCGGCGTCGATTGCGACCTCGGGGTAGGCCATCGCGGCGATCACCGCCAGGCTGCCGTTGCCGGTGCACAGGTCGAGCACACGATGGGTGTCGTCCGACAGCCAGGTGTCGAGCGTGCCCTCGCCCTCGCCGTCGGCCAGCAACTCGGCAATGAACGAGCGCGGCACGATGGAACGTTCGTCAATGTAGAACGGCACGTTTTGCAGCCAGGCTTCTTTCGTGATGTAGGCGGCCGGGCGGCGCGTCTCGATGCGCTCGGAGATCACGCCTTCAATCTTGGCCAACTCGTCGGTCGTGAGCTCGCGGCTGGTGTGCGGCTCCAGCTCGTCGAGTGGCATGCCCAGCGACCAGAGGATCAACCAGGCGGCCTCGTCGAACGCATTGGCCGTGCCATGCCCAAACGAAACGCCCGCCTGTTTGAGGCGGGCGGCTTGGGCGGTGATGCAGTCGATCAGCTTCATAGCAGCAGGCCTTCCAGTGTCTTGCGGTAGATGTTTTTGAGCGGCTCGATGTCGGCCACAAGCACGTGTTCGTCGATCTTGTGGATGGTTTCGTTGAGTGGGCCGAACTCCACCACCTGCTGGCAGATTTTCGAGATGAAACGCCCGTCAGAGGTGCCGCCGGTGGTTGACAACTCGGTGGCGACGCCGGTTTCGCTGCGGATGGCGTCAGACAGTGCCTCGACCAGTGCCCCCTGGGGCGTGAGGAACGGCTCGCCGCTCAGCGTCCAGGCGAGGTCATAGCTCAGCGCATGGCGGTCTAGCTCCGCGTGCACGCGTGACTTGAGCGACTCTGGCGTGGACTCTGTTGAAAAACGGAAGTTGAAGTCGACCACCAGTTCGCCCGGGATCACGTTGCCCACGCCGGTACCGGCGTGGATGTTTGACATCTGCCAGCTCGTCGGCGGGAAGTATTCGTTGCCAGAGTCCCATTCGATGCGCACCAGCTCTGCCAGTGCGGAGGCCACGAGGTGGATCGGGTTGCGGGCGAGTTGCGGGTAGGCGATGTGACCTTGCACGCCTTTCACGGTCAGCTTGCCGGAGAGCGAGCCACGGCGGCCGTTCTTGATCATGTCGCCAAGCTGGTTGACCGAGGTGGGTTCGCCGACGATGCAGTAATCGATGTGCTCGCCGCGTTGTTGGAGCAGCTCGCAGACTTTGACCGTACCGTCGACCGACGGGCCTTCTTCGTCGCTGGTGATCAAGAGCGCAATGCCGCCGCAGCGCTCGCCGTGTTGCGCGATGAATTCTTCAATCGCCACGGTCATCGCGGCGATCGATGTTTTCATGTCGGCCGCGCCCCGGCCATACAACTTGCCATCGCGGTGCGTGGGCACGAAGGGGTCGCTGTGCCACTGGTTCAGCGGGCCGGTCGGCACCACGTCGGTGTGGCCGGCGAACACCAGCAGCTTGCCGCCGGGGCGGCCCCTGCGCACCGCCCACAGGTTGGTGACACGAAAGTTGGTGGGCCCGAAGCTCAGCATCTCGCACTCGAACCCGAGCGGGCGCAGGCGTTCGCTCAACAGATCTTGGCAGCCACCGTCGTCGGGCGTGGGTGAACGGCGCCCGATCAGTGCTTCGGTGAGCTGCAGTGCGGCGGACATCAGAACCGTGTGGAGCGGAAACCGCTCGCGCGGCCTTCATCGCCAGGCACGTCGAGCTGGATCTCGGTGAAGGTCGGCTGGTCGTCGCTTTCTTCCTTCTTGGGTTGCAGGCGCGACACAGGTTCCATGTCATTGGCCAGGCGCCACATCAGATTGGTTGGCGAATCGGCGTAGGCCAGGCCTTCGTCACGGGTGATCACACCTTCGGTGATCAGCTTGGCGAGGTCGGCTTCGAAAGTCTGCGAGCCTTCGGCCAGCGACTTTTCCATCGCTTCTTTCACGCCGTTGAAGTCGCCTTGCTCGATCAGCTCAGACACCAGCTTGGTGTTGAGCATCACCTCGACGGCCGGGCGGCGGCCTCCGGCCGACGCGCGCACCAGGCGCTGCGACACGATGGCGCGCAGGCCTGCAGACAGGTCGGCCAGCAAGGCAGGCCGGGACTCGGGCGCGTAGAACGACAAGATGCGGCCCAGCGCGTGGTAGCTGTTGTTGGCGTGCAAGGTGGACACCACCAGGTGGCCCGACAGCTAGTACGAGATCGCCATCGTCATGGTTTCGCGGTCGCGGATTTCACCGATGTAGATGCAGTCGGGCGCCTGGCGCAGCGCGTTTTTCAGCGCGATCTGCAGCGATTGTGTGTCACGCCCCACCTCGCGCTGGTTCACCATCGAGCGTTTGTTGTGGAACATGAACTCGATCGGGTCTTCGATCGTCAAGATGTGCCCGGCCATCTGCTGGTTGCGCTGCTCCAGCATCGAGGCCAGCGTGGTGCTCTTGCCGGTGCCTGTTGCGCCCACCAGCAGGATCAGGCCACGTTTTTCGAGCACCAGGGTGTTGAGGATGGGCGGCAGGCCGAGGCTTCCCAACTGCGGGATGTCATGTGGAATGCAGCGAAACACCGCTGCGATCGAGCCGCGCTGGCGGAAGGCGCTCAGGCGGAAGCTGCCCACGCCGGTGATGCCGATGCCCACGTTGAGCTCGCCGGTGTCTTCCAGGTCTTCGAGCTGGCTGGGGGTGAGCAGCTCGGCCAGCAGCTGGCGAGGCTGCGCAGCGCTCAGCGGCTGGTCGGAGAGCTGAAGAATCTGCCCGTTGATCTTGATCAGGATGGGCGTGGCCGCCGACAGGTAGACGTCGGACGCGCTCTTCTCGGCCATCAGCCGCAGCACGCGCTCCATGTTGCCGCCACTGCTTGCCGTGTTGCTGCTGGTGGCGCCATTCGTCGTGGTGTTCATGGAAGTCCTTTGATCGAGATCGGTCGGGCAGGGGGCAGGGGAGGGCTCAGGCGCGCAGCAGTTCGTTGATGCTGGTCTTGCTGCGGGTCTTGGCGTCCACACGTTTCACGATGACCGCGCAGTACAGGCTGTGGCTGCCATCGCTGCTGGGCATGTTGCCGGCCACCACCACCGAGCCCGAGGGCACGCGGCCGTAGATCACTTCGCCTGTTGCGCGGTCGTAGATCTTGGTGCTCTGGCCCAGGTACACCCCCATCGAGATCACCGAGTTTTCTTCGACGATCACGCCTTCAGCGACTTCGGAGCGCGCGCCGACGAAGCAGTTGTCTTCGATGATGGTCGGGTTGGCCTGCAGCGGCTCCAGCACGCCGCCAATGCCCACGCCACCCGAGAGGTGCACGTTCTTGCCAATCTGCGCGCAAGAGCCGACGGTCGACCAGGTGTCGACCATGGTGCCCTCATCGACATATGCGCCGATGTTCACGTAGCTGGGCATCAGCACTGCGCCCTTGGCGATGTAGGCGCCGTGGCGCGCGACCGCGGGCGGCACGATGCGCACACCGGCTTCGCGCACCTGCGCTTCGTCGAGGTGGGAGAACTTGGTTTTTACCTTGTCGAAGAAAGCCAACTCGCCGGCATGCATCAACACGTTGTCGTTCAGGCGGAACGACAGCAGCACGGCTTTCTTCATCCACTGGTTCACTGTCCATTGGCCCACACCTTGGCGCTCGGCAACGCGGATGCGGCCTTTGTTGAGGTCGTTGATGACGTGCTCGACGGCGTCGCGGACTTCTTTGCTGGCTGTTTGTGCGGAGAGGCTCGCACGGTCTTCCCAGGCGGCGTCGATCAGGGTTTGCAGTTGTTGGGTCATGGGAGGTTTACCGTGATGGAACGAAAGAGGTTACGAAAGAGACGATGCGGTGTGCGGCTTCCAGGCACTCATCAACTTCGGCCACCAGGGCCAGGCGGATGCGCCCGGCACCGGGGTTGATGCCGTGGGCGTCGCGCGCCAGCAGGCTGCCCGGCAGCACCGCCACATTGTATTGAGCCAGCAGTTGCTGCGCGAAGGCGATGTCGTTACCTCCGGCAACGGTTTTGGGAACGGCCGCCCAGAGGTAAAAACTCGCGTCGGGCAGCTTCACGTCGAGCACCTGCGCCAGCACCGGCGCGACCTGCGCAAACTTGCGGCGGTACTTGTCGCGGTTGGCCACCACGTGGGCCTCGTCGTTCCAAGCCGCGATGCTGGCGTGCTGGTAGGTGCCACTCATCGCGCTGCCGTGGTAGGTGCGGTACAGCAAAAACTGTTTCATCAGCGCGGCGTCACCCGCCACGAAGCCCGAGCGCATGCCGGGCACGTTGGAGCGTTTTGACAGGCTGGTCAGCGCGATGAGGTTCTTGAAATCGCGCCCGAGCATCGTGGCCGCCTGCAGCGAGCCGAGCGGCGGCTCGTCGCGGAAATAGATCTCGGCGTAGCACTCGTCGGATGCGATCACGAAGCCGTGGCGGTCGCTCAGCTCGAACAGCAGCTTCCATTCGGCAAGCGGCATCACGGCGCCGGTGGGGTTGCCGGGCGAGCAGACGTAGACCATCTGAGTGCGGGCCCAGACCTCATCAGGCACTGAGGCCCAGTCGACCGCGAAGTTGCGGGCCGGGTCGCTGTTGGCGTAATACGGCTCGGCCCCGGCGAGCAGCGCCGCGCCTTCGTAGATTTGATAAAACGGGTTGGGGCAGACGACGGTGGCGCCAGGCTTCGTCGGGTCGACCACCGTCTGCGCAAGCGCAAACAGTGCCTCGCGCGAGCCATTGACCGACAGCACCTGCGTGAGCGGGTCGACCGTCACGTCGTAGCGGCGTTTCAGCCAGGCCGCGCAGGCCTGCCGCAATGCTGGCTCACCCGCCGTGGCCGGGTAGCCGGCCAGGCCGCTGAAACCCTCGACGATGGCCTTGAGCACCAGCTCCGGCGTGGCGTGCTTGGGCTCGCCGATGCCGAGGCTGATGGCCTTGTAGGCCGGGTTCGGCGTGATGTCTTGGGTGAGGGCGCGCAGCCGCTCGAAGGGGTAGGGGTGGAGCTTGGCCAGCAGCGGATTCATCGGCACGATTATCCGAGCAGGCCAGTCTGCATGGAATGCTGCGGCAGGTCGACCACCGGTTGCGGCTTCCAGCCCTTTTGCCGGTGTTCGGCCACCACGTTGGTGTAGATGCCACCGCGCACGTACCACTTGGCGGTGATGCGCACGAAGCGTGGGTCGATCGCCTTGACGATGTCGTCGAGGATGGTGTTGGTCACCTTTTCGTGGAACGCAGCTTCGTTGCGGTAGCTCCAGAAGTACAGCTTCAGGCTCTTGAGCTCGATGCACAACTCGTCGGCAATCATGTCGATGGTGAAGTGCGCAAAGTCGGGCTGGCCGGTCAGCGGGCAGTTGCAGGTGAACTCGGGCACCTGGAACTGGATGACGTAGTCGCGCTTCGGCGCGGGGTTGGGAAACACATCGAGCTGCTTGCTCGGCGCGGTGGGCGGCTTGGCCGGTTTTTCACGCTGCTTGAGTGCGGGTTGGGGCGGTGCAACTTTGGCGGACATCTTGGCCATGGCGATCAGGTTTCGAGAGGTTTCGGAACGGGAATTCAGCAGGGGGCCGATGGTATCATCGCGCCTCGCCGAAACCTCGCCATAGCACGAGATTTCTCAAATAAATCAAGCACTTAGCTAAGTTCGGCAGGCGCCGGGCGACACCCTTGGATCGCTCTCCCCATGCGTTTGAACTCCATCAAGCTCTCGGGCTTCAAGTCGTTTGCCGAGCCCACGAATTTCCAGCTTCCCGGCCAGCTGGTCGGTGTGGTGGGCCCCAACGGCTGCGGCAAGTCGAACATCATGGACGCGGTGCGTTGGGTGCTGGGCGAGTCGAAAGCCAGCGAGTTGCGCGGCGAGTCGATGCAAGACGTGATCTTCAGCGGCTCGGGCAACCGAAAGGGCGCAAGCCGCGCCAGCGTCGAGCTGGTGTTCAGCAACGAAGACGCACGCGCCGGTGGGCAGTGGAACCAATTCACCGAGATTGCGGTGAAACGCACGCTGACGCGTGACGGCACCAGCAGCTACTTCATCAACAACCAGGCGGTGCGCCGCCGCGACGTGCAAGACGTCTTCCTCGGCACGGGCCTGGGGCCCCGCGCCTACGCCATCATCGGCCAGGGCACCATCAGCCGCATCATCGAAAGCAAGCCCGAAGAGCTGCGCCTCTTCCTCGAAGAAGCCGCTGGCGTGTCCAAATACAAGGAGCGCCGCCGCGAGACCGAAAACCGGCTGAAAGACACGCGCGAAAACCTGACCCGCGTGGATGACATTCTTCGCGAGCTCAACAGCAACCTCGACAAGCTGGAGAAGCAGGCCGAGGTGGCCAGCCAGTACCGTGGATTGCAGGAGTCGGGCTCGCTCAAGCTGCACCAGCTGTGGTTCTTGAAGCACCGCGACGCGGCGAGCGAACAAGAGCGCGTAAAAACCGAGGTGATGGCCGCCACCAATGCGTTTGAAGAGCGCATGGCCGAGCTGCGCCACGGCGAGGCTGAGCTGGAAACGATTCGCCAGGCGCACTACGCCGCCAGCGATGAGTTGCACACCGCGCAAGGTTCGCTGGCCGAGGCCTCATTGGAAGTGAGCCGGCTCGAAGAACGTATCCGCTATGTGGTCGAAGGCCGCCAGCGTGTGGAGCAGCGCCTGGTTGAGCTGAAAGCGCAGAGCGAACAATGGCAGGCGCGCCAGACCGAAGCGCAAGACGAGCTGGAGCAGATCGCCGAACAGATTGCCGGCGCCGACGAACAAAGCGAAGTACTGGCCGCGCAGGCCGAAGAGCAGTCTGGCAACCTGCCGACGGTCGAAGACGCGGTGCGTTCGGCGCAGAACCGCAGCAACGAACAGCGCACCGTGGTGGCGGGCGTGCAGCAGCAGATCCAGGTGCTGGCGGCCGAGAGCCGAAACATTGATGACCAGCGCCGCCAGTTCAACGCGCGCCGCGAGCGGCTCGATGGTGAGCGCCGCCAGCTCGCCGCACCCGACATGGGCCGCCTGGCCGAGCTGAAAACCCAGTACAGCGTGGCCGAAGAAGCGCAAGGTGTGGCCGATGCCCGCCTGCATGAGCTGAACGACCAGGTGCCCGCGCTCGACGAAGAGCGCCGCGCCAAACAAGATCAGGTGAACGCCGATGGTGGCAAACAAGCCGACCTGAGCGCACGCCTCGACGCCCTGCGCGCCCTGCAAGAAAAGGTGCAGACCGAAGGCAAGCTCAAGCCCTGGCTGGCCAAACACGGGCTCGAAGGCCTGCAAGGCCTGTGGACCAAGATTCACATCGAAACCGGCTGGGAAACGGCGTTGGAGTCGGCGCTGCGTGAGCGCATCAACGCGCTGGAAGTGGGGCGCATCGAAACGGTGCGAGCTTTCGCCACCGATGCGCCGCCCGCCAAGCTGGCGTTCTATACACCGCCGCAATCCGCGATTGCCAACACCCACCAGACCCTGCCGCGCCTCTCTGACCTGTTGCGCCTGGGGAATCACGATCAGGCGGGCCTCAAGGCCTTGCTCAACGACTGGCTCGAAGGTGTCTACACCGCTGCGAACATCGATGACGCGCTGGCCGCACGCAGCAAGCTCACACACGGTGAAGTGATCATGACCCGCGAGGGCCATGCGGTCAGCCAGTTCGCCGTGGCCTTCTACGCCCCCGACTCCGAGCAGGCCGGCATGCTGGCCCGTGCGCAAGAGATCGAGAGCCTGGAGCGCCAGCTGCGTGCCCAGTCGCTGATTGCCGAAGAGTCGCGCAGCGGTCTGGTCCGTGCCGAAGCGGCTTACACCGAGGCGTCGCAGCGCTTGGTCGGCGCGCGTCGCGAAGCCGGCGAAACCCAGACCCGCGCGCACCAGCTGCAAGTGGAGCTGCTGCGCCTGTCGCAACTCGCCGAACAGACCAGCACCCGCCGCACGCAGCTCGACGGCGAGTTGGCCGAAGTCGATGGCCAGCTGGAAGAGCTGGACGAACGCCGCGCCACTGGCGAGGCCCGGTTCGAAGAGTTGGACATGCAACTGGCCACGACGCAAGAGCGCCACGCCGAGCTCGACGAAGCGGTCATCAACGCCGAGCGCAAGCTCGCGCAAGCACGTGAACAGCTGCGCTCGTTGGAGCGCCAGTCGCAAGAAGCGCAGTTCGCATCGCGCGCTTTGGCGGCACGCCGCGGCGAGCTGCAGCGCAGCATCGAAACCTCGGTGCAGCAAGTGGCGAGCAACGAACAGTCGACGGTGCAACTGCAGGAAGAGTTGGCCCGCTTGACGGATGCTTCAGCGCAAGTGGGCCTGGAAAGCGCGCTCGCGTTGAAGCTCGACCGCGAAGCGGCGCTTGGCGCCAAGCGAAGCGAGTACGACGACCTCACCATGCGGCTGCGCCGCTGCGACGAGCAACGCCTGCAGCACGAACAAAGCCTGCAGCCGCTGCGCGACCGCATCACAAAGTTGCAGCTCGAAGAGCAGGCCGCGCAGTTGGGTGGTGCGCAGTTTATGGAGCAGCTCACTGCGGCCGAGGTCAACCTCGAAGCGCTGGCGCAGAGCATCGCCGACACAGGCGTCAAACTCTATGGCCTGCAAGGCGAGATCGACCGCATCAACCGCGAGATCAATGCGCTGGGTGCGGTGAACCTGGCGGCGCTCGACGAATTGACGGCCTCGCGTGAACGCAAGACCTTCCTCGACGCGCAGAACGCCGACCTCCTTGAGGCCATCACCACGCTTGAGGGCGCCATCCACAAGATCGACCTCGAAACACGCGACCTGCTGGGCAACACCTTCAACCAGGTCAACGAACATTTCGGCCGCATGTTCCCCAGCCTCTTTGGCGGCGGGCAGGCCCGGCTCGTGATGACGGGCGATGAGATTCTGGATGCCGGCGTGCAAGTGATGGCCCAGCCGCCCGGCAAGAAGAACAGCACCATCCACCTGCTCTCGGGTGGCGAAAAGGCGCTCACCGCGATCGCGCTGGTGTTTGCCATCTTCCAGCTCAACCCCGCACCGTTCTGTTTGCTGGACGAAGTGGACGCACCGCTCGACGACGCCAACACCGAGCGCTACGCCAAGCTGGTGCGCGAGATGAGCAAAAGCACGCAGTTCCTCTTCATTAGCCACAACAAGATTGCGATGGAAATGGCCGAGCAGTTGATCGGCGTGACCATGCAGGAGCAGGGCGTTTCACGCATCGTGGCGGTCGACATGGAAGCCGCGGTCAGCCTGGCCGAAGCGGCGTAAGAATGAGGCTCACCCCCCCACCGCTCGGGCTGAGCCTGTCGAAGCCAGCGCACAGCACGGTGCGAGCACTTCGACAGGCTCAGTGCGAACGGGCCTGGGTGCGCTGCGAAATGGGGTTGCGCACATGAACAATCTCACGATTGCGTTGGCGTGTTTGGGCGGCGTGGTGCTGGCGGGCATCGTGTTGCATGGCGCCTGGCAGGCGCGCAAGGCTGGCCCCAAGCGGCCGGAACAGGCGCCCGTGGAGCCACGTGAACCGGTGCTCGACGGCGGCACGTCGGCCGAACGCGTCGAGCCCAGCTCAGGCATGCCAGAAGAGCCCGAGGCGCCACTGCCCATGGTGCTGCCGCGCCGTGCCAGCCTGCGCATCGACGCGCTGATCGACGCCATCGCGACGCTCACGCTAGAAGCGCCAGTCAGTGGCGACATGGTGCTCGCCTACCAGCCGCTCACGCGCCGTGCGGGCAGCAAGCTCTTTCTGATCGAAGGCCTGAACGCCGAAACCGGCGATTGGGAAACACCGCTGCCCGGCCAACACTACAGCGAGATCCAGGCCGGTGTGCAGCTGGCCAACCGCACCGGCGCGATGAACGAGATCGAGTATTCCGAGTTCGTGCAGAAGATCGAACCCTTTGCCGAAACCATCGGCGCCATGGCCGACTTTCCCGACATGCTGGATGCTGCCAGCCGCGCCCGTGAGCTTGATGCCTTTGCCAGCCAGCACGACGCGCAGCTCGCCGTACACCTGCGGGCTCGCTCGGCCGCCTGGAGCGTGGGCTACATCCAGCAGCACGCCGCGCGCCACGGTTTTGTGGCCGGCATGGTGCCGGGCCGGCTGGTGCTGCCGTCCACCGAAGAGGGCGCGCCCCCTGTGCTCACGCTCACCTTCGACTCGCAAGCGGCCCTCGCCGAAGACCCCAACCAGGCGGCCGTGCGCGACGTGACGCTGAGCTTCGACGTGCCCCAAACCGACCCCGCGGCCGACCCCTTCATCGCCTGGCAGGCGAGCGCGCAGGCCTTGTCGCTGGGCATGGACGCCGGCATCGTCGACGACAACGGCCAGCCGCTCAGCGCGCAGGGGTTTGCCACCATCGGGGCCGAGCTGAACCAGTTGTACGACGCGCTGGAATCGCGTGACATCGCGGCGGGTTCGATGGTGGCGCGGCGCTTGTTCAGCTGACCATGGTTTCTTCTGCGCACAACCCTCAGTACCGCGCCGCCGCGCTGCGCGCTCAGCTCAACCACCACGCGCACCGCTACTACGTGCTCGACGACCCGCAGATTCCTGACGCCGAGTACGACCGGCTGTTCCAGGAGCTGCAGGCCATCGAGGCCGCCCACCCCGAATTGCTGACGTCCGACTCGCCCACGCAGCGTGTCATCGGCAAGGTGCTCGACGGTTTTGTTCCGGTGGTGCATGCGCTGCCGATGCTGAGCATTCGCACCGAGACCGACACCGAGTCGAGCGGTGCGTTGGCCTTCGACACCCGTGTGCGCCGCGAGCTGGGGTTGACGCCGGAAGACCCACCGGTCGAATACGCCGCCGAGCTGAAGTTTGATGGCCTGGCCATCAACCTGCGCTATGAATCGGGCGTGCTGGTGCAGGCCGCCACGCGCGGTGATGGGGAGAAGGGCGAAGACGTCACGCAGAACATCCGCACCATCGGGCAGATCCCGTTGCGATTGAACGGCGTGGCAGCACCGGTGCTGGAAGTGCGCGGCGAGGTCTACATGAGCCGCGACCAGTTCGAAGCGCTCAACGAACGCCAGCGCGAGCTGATCGCGCAAGGTGCGAAAAACGAAAAAACCTTCGTCAACCCGCGCAATGCTGCGGCGGGCGCGGTGCGCCAGCTCGACCCGGCCATCGCGGCCAAACGCCCGCTCAGTTTTTTTGCCTACGGCCTGGGTGATGTGCAAGGCTGGGGCATCCCGCCCACGCACAGCGAGATGCTTGACGCGCTGGCTGCCTTGGGTCTGCCGGTGTGCAGCGACCGCACCGTGGCGCTGGGTGCCGAAGGGCTGGTGGCCTTTCATCGGGCGATGGGCGAGAAGCGCGA
This sequence comes from Burkholderiales bacterium, assembly GCA_038241485.1. Lineage (GTDB taxonomy): Bacteria > Pseudomonadota > Gammaproteobacteria > Burkholderiales > Burkholderiaceae_C > Rhizobacter. The sequence goes on along the minus strand of JBBRFR010000010.1, from coordinate 2,498 downwards.
TGGCTTGCCTTTCGACATCGACGGTGTGGTCTACAAGGTCAACTCGCGCGAGCTGCAAAAGAAGCTCGGCTTTGTGTCACGCGAGCCGCGCTGGGCGGTGGCACACAAGTACCCGGCGCAAGAGCAGATGACGCTGGTACGCGACATCGACATCCAGGTCGGCCGCACCGGCAAGCTCACGCCAGTGGCCAAGCTGGAGCCCGTGTTCGTGGGTGGCACGACGGTGAGCAACGCCACGCTGCACAACCAGGACGAGATCGACCGCAAGGACGTGCGCATTGGCGACATGGTGATCGTGCGACGCGCAGGCGACGTGATCCCGGAGGTGGTCAGCGTGGTTTCGCAAGACTCCGTTCGCCCTGAGCTTGTCGAAGGGCTTCGACAGGCTCAGCCCGAACGCAGAGAACGTCAAACACCCTTCAACATCTACGTACACCTCAAAGGCAAATGCCCGGTCTGCGGCAGCGGCATTGCGCGCGAAGAAGGTGGTGCCGATTGGCGCTGCAGCGGCGGCCTTTTTTGCCCGGCGCAGCGCAAGCAGGCCATCTTGCATTACGCCGGCCGGCGCGCGATGGACGTGGAAGGCCTGGGCGACAAGCTGGTCGATCAACTGATCGAAGCGCAGGTGGTGCACAGCCTGCCCGACCTCTACAAACTTGGCCTCGCCAGCCTCAGCATCCTGGAGCGCATGGGTGAAAAGAGCGCGCAGAACCTGCTGGCCGGGCTGGAGAAGAGCAAGGGCACGACGCTCGCGCGCTTTTTGTATTCACTCGGCATCCGCCAGATCGGCGAGACCACGGCCAAGGACCTGGCCAAACACTTCGGCTCGCTCGATCGCATCATGGATGCGAGCATCGCGCAGCTGCTGGAGGTGAACGATGTCGGCCCGATCGTGGCGCAAAGCATTCGTACTTTTTTCGAGCAGCCGCACAACCGCGAGGTGGTCGAACAACTGCGCGCAGCTGGCATCTCCTGGGTCGAACACGATGGCGAAGGCGACTTGAGCCCCAAGCCCCTGGCCGGCAAGACCTTTGTGCTGACGGGCACCTTGCCTGTGCTTACGCGCGACGAGGCCAAGGAGATGATTGAAGCCGCCGGCGGCAAGGTCTCGGGCTCGGTGTCGAAGAAGACCACCTACGTGGTGGCGGGTGAAGAGGCGGGCAGCAAGCTCGACAAGGCGCGGGAGCTGGGCATTGAAATCCTCGATGAAACCGGCCTGCGCGCCCTGTTGCCTGCGGTTGACGAAAGGCTCTGAATCGTCGCCAGCCGGTGTATGGCGGGCTGTGACCTGCCATAGACTCAAAATCTCATCATCGAAAGTGTGCGCAACGCATCGCCCGCCACACGAGAACACTCCATGACGACTGGTGCTTCCAGCAAGAAAACGCTGTACGAACTCCTCGGTGTAGCGCCGGACGCGACGCCGGACGCGATCAAGACGGCCTATGACGCCGCGGCGGCCGCCACCGACCTCGACCCGGGCCAGCAGGTGGCGCTGAAAGAAGCTGCCAGCGTGCTGTCGAGCCCCCGGCGGCGCGCCCTCTACGACAGCTCGCTGCGCAGGCGCGAGTTGCCTTCGCGAATCGTGGTGGTGGAAGAAGATGACGAGCGCTCCGGTTATGGCAACAAGCCGTGGCTGGTGCTGGGCTTGGTGTTGGTCCTTGCGGGCTGGTGGGTGGTCCAGCGGCCTGCCGCCAAGTCACGGGTGCAACCACCCGTCAGCGCGGTGCCTGCCGCCGCCGTGGCGACGAGCGAGCCTGCCATTGCCGCGGCGAGCGTGTCCCCAGACAAGCAGCGAGAGGCCTTGTTGTTAGGCACATGGCATTGCCAGGGCCCGCTGACCGGGAGCGGGCTCAGTCTCAGCTTCGTTCAGGATGGCACCTATTCGGGAGCCTCGGACGGGCAGCCCGTGCGCGGCTTCTACACGTTGGCGCAGAACGCTTTGACGCTCAACGACGGTCGCCAGCCCAATGTATTCACTGTCGAACAACTTGCCGCCCAGGGCCTGGTGATCAGCCGTGGTGAAGGCAAGCGCCTGGCGTGCAAGCGTTGATGACTTGAGGAGGCCCCGAACCTATGCAGCACCCGAATCTGTCCAAGCGCGCCGTGCGGGTGAGCCTGCTCGTGCTGATGGTTGGTCTGCCCTGGGCTGCTCAGGCAGCCTGGACCTGCACCAACGAAGCCGGCAAGACGACGTTCCAGGATCGGCCCTGCGAGGGCAAGGCGCCGTCCAGCAAGTGGGTGCCGGTCACCACCCGCGATCTCACCACGGCCAGTGCACACGAAACCCTGCGCCGCTTCGACGCAGCCGTGAACGAGCGCGACTTGGTGTCGGCCGGCAGGTTTCTGTCCAAGGATTTCAGGTCCTTGCTGGTGGACAAGCGCGGCCGGCACGAGCTGGGCCGCAACGAGTACATGGAATCGTTGACACGTGTGGTGCAGGCCTCCAGGCGCTACCAGGCCGAGCGCCGGTGCAGTGACGGGCGGCCCGATGCCCT
>JBBRFR010000009.1:0-26233 GCA_038241485.1 Burkholderiales bacterium | reverse complement strand
ACGGCCCCTCCGCTGTGCCAGCGAGCGAATCAAAGCCCAATCCGACCAGGTCGGTTTTGAAGGCGCGAATGTCGCAGATGGGTCGTTCACGAACCGTCAGAAGCGCGATCGAGTTGCCATCACGCGGCCGCTGACAACTGCATCGGAACGTCCGGGTATGGCCATGATGCATTCCTCGAACTGACGACCACACGGAGTCGGTTCGACCTGCGCGCCGGGGTAGGCACAGTCGACCCGCGCGGTCAGCGACCTTTGGCCGACTGCGACACAAGCTTTTTCGCCGCGGCATTTTTCTTGCGCAACTGCTGCGTGATGAGGTAGGTGTCGACGAAGCTGACGTTGCCGGTGGCGCTGACGTCGAACACACATTGCGCGTTGGTGTCCTTGTCCGCCACGACGGCGCAGAATTTCTCGGCCCTCTCCACGTCCATCGGCTGGGCCGGCGGGATCTTCGAGCCCTTGATCTCGCATGGCGGCTTCTCGGGCGGCCAACCGAGGGTGGTGAACGTACCGGTCGAGGTGCCGGCGGCGTAATCGAACAGGCTGTTCGACGGTGTCACGCGCCATGCGTTGGCGAAGGTTTTGTTGAGGTCGAAATGGCGCCGCGACAGCGATGCCGGTTTGGGCCCGAGCGGGGTTCCGTCTGGTAGCAACGGCAGCCACTGGCCGCTGAGAATTGCGCCGGCCACGCCTTCACGCGCGGTGGCGCCGGTGACGTCAACGTTGAGGAACCACACGTTGTTCGGGGGGCCCCAAAAGCCCGGCACGGCGGAGAGATGGGTGTTGTCCGGGAAGTCGATCTCGATGCCGCCGCCAATGGCCGAGCGTGTAACGCGCCCACCACCAACGTTGATGGAACCGGACGGCAGCCTCACCAGCTTGCCGTCGATGCGCAGCTCGAGCGGCGTGGGTTCGCCCCTGCCTTGTGGCGCCGGTTGATAGGTGATGCGTGACCTGCCGATGCGCGCCGCCATCGCGGTGTTGATGCTGGGGCAAGTGGTGAGCCCGGTGTGCGCGTCGGGGCCGACGGGCGCGGCCGTGGCCACCGCCGACTGCCGAACCTGGACCTCGACGTTGCTGCCGTTGCGCAGGTAGATGAATTCGCCTGCGCCCTGGAAGTCGTAGGGCGTTCCATCAAAGGTGGTGACGTGCGGGTCACCGCGAGTCGACGCATCGCCACTGGCCGCCGCGCCGCACCAGGCCAGCAATGCGCCGGCTTCGGGGGTGCAGGCGATGTAACCCGGATCCGACGTGGCGAGCCCGGGGCTGCAGGACGCCGTCAGGCCGGCAGCGCAGGCCCGGTAGCGGGGGTCGGTGGCCGGCAGGTTGGGCGTGCAGGCCAGGCTGCCGGGGGCGCCGATGGGCATCGACGACGGCGGATTGGGTCGCATCCGTTCGGGATTGGGCATCCCTCCGACCGTGATGGGCGGCAGAAGGTTGGCACCCAGCGCTGAACGGAGGACGGCGTTGCAGTAACCGCCCAGGGTGGTCGACAGGTGCGGCAGCCGCCCCGCAAACCCGCCTGCGCCGGCCGAGCCGTGGCAGGCGGTGCAACTGGGCGGCGAGTTCATCGGCCCCGGGTTCTGTGGCCAGGTGCCGCCGACGATCGGTTCATGCCAATTCGGCGACGAAGCCATCGCGCCCAGGCTACCAAGCACCGGGCCGTGCACGATAAATGGGTTTTCCCCCGCATGGCAGTCGGTGCACACGCCACCCGAACCGCCGACCAGCCCGGCACCACCCGCCCATTGGCTGATGGCCTGGCTGGTGCCGCGCAGGAATGTGAACCCCGCACCCGTGGCGGTCTGGTTGTCCCAGAAACAGGCCTTTGCGCGGCCGCCCGCATCGAGTGGGTCCGACTGCCCGAGACAAATCACGCCGTCGAGCGACACCGTGTCAGACGCGTCGAAGCGCGGCAACGCGACGCACAGGCCCGCCGGCGACGTGCTGGTGTAGGTCAACACCTGAGCCCGCATGCCGCGAACGATGAAGAGATCATTCCCTTCGATGATGCCGTCCGGGTTGCCCGAAACCGCACGCGGCAGCCAGAGCGAGGTGGGGCCGAAGTCTGGTGGCAGCGGCACGCCGTGGTCGCTGCAGAGCTGGCGATACGCCACACCACTTTCACCGGTCACGAACTGTGGCTGCAATCGCGGTGGCAGAGCCTTCAAGGCAGGGTAGGTCAGCAGGCGGTGTTGCAGCGCATTGGGCAACTGGTACGGCCGGCGTGCGGCACGCGAGTTGGAGCCGGCGGTCTCTTCCAGCTGGAAGCGCAGATCCTGCTGCATCAGCTTGAACTTGCCGCGCAGGCGATCGGCCTGTGCCACCGGCGCGTGGTCGAGCAGCCATTCGAGCAGCCGCGCATTCAGCACCAGCTGCGCCTGCGGGTCGAGCGCCAGCCCGGCCGCGAGGCCACGCTCGATAGATTGAAATTGTGCGCGCTCGGTGGGCGCTACCGCTGCCAGCAGCATCTTGCGGTACCAGGCTTGCGACGTGCGCAAGAACGACAGCGACGGCGCCACTTCGCGGCCGGCGTGGTCAAACATCGCGCCATGGCCGATGAAGCCGATGGGCTCGGGTGTGGCGGCCGCGGTAACTGCATTCTCGGCAGCATGTGCTGTGCAGAGGGCGAGCAGCGCGCTTGCAGCGAGTGCGCGCCATGCGAACGCACATGGACGACGATCGGAGCGAGTGTTCATACCGCTTCCCCGAGGAGTTGATGTCGATTGAATCTAGGCGCCGCAAGCTGCTGCGTCGCCCCCACGCCTTAGGGGCCCCCCTAGGACTGTGAGGCTCGCCACGGCAGCCATGGGCCGACTCTTCGTCGCCCGTAGCCACGATGACGGATGAGCTCAAGAAACGCGGCAACGTATAGGAAAGCGCACCGTCGGCTACCTGCCAGTAGGGCGAACCTCGGCGCGTAGACTGCGGTGGGGCAACTGAGGAGACCGAACCGTGTCGATGGTAGAGCCCGAACTGGCTGCGCTCGCTGCGCACTTGCGCGATAGGCGTGAAGCTATCCTGTCCGACTGGCGCCGCGCAGTTAAGCAGGATCCGGCCTTGCGTACGGCCAACTCGCTGCCTCGCGCGCAACTCGACGACCACATCCCCGCACTTCTGACGACCTTTGAGCATCGGCTCGACCCCACGCTCGAGGTGCAGACACCTGGTGTACTGGCCGCTGCCGTTTCGCAGGCCGCGGCGCACGGCCTGCACCGATGGCAACAGGGCTACGACCTGATGGAGGTATCGCGCGAACTCGGCCGCCTGAACCAATGCGTGATCGTTGAACTGGAACACTTTTCGCGGCAGCATCAGGAGCTGCGGCCCGAGGTGATGGCGACCGCGCGCTGGATCTGGGCTGAACTGAGCGCGCTGGAGTTCACCGAAAGCGTTGTGGAGTACGTTCGGCTTCAGCAGGTTGAAGCCGCTGGCCACGTCAACGATCTCGAACGGGCACTGAAAAGCATCCGCGAGTTGGAACAGCAACGTGCGGAGCTGTGGCACGAAGCTGCGCACGACCTGCGAGGCAACCTCGGCGTGGTCGTCGCGGCGACGGCCGGCATCACCCGCGCACCGATTGCCGATTTGCCGCAGGCGAGGTTCCTGCAGGTGCTCGATCGAAATGTGAGGTCGTTGCGGCACCTGCTCGACGATGTGACCGATCTCGCGCGCCTCCAGGCGGGCAAGGAGCGCCTTAACTTGAGCCAGGTGGACGTCGCGGCGCAGTTGGGCGAGCTTGCCGGCGACCTGCGCGAACGGGCCGAACAGCGCGGGCTGTCAGTCACATTCGGCGGGCCATCGCCATTCATGGTCAGCGGAGATCGCGTCAAGATTCGGCGGATCGCCCAGAACTTGGTGCTCAACGCGATCAAGTACACGCAACTGGGCGGCGTCACGGTCGCCTGGCACGACGGTGTGGCCAGCGATGGCAAGCGCTGGGTGCTGTCCGTGCAAGACACCGGGCCAGGCTTCGACGCGGGGCCTGGTGCCCCGCTGATCGCCGCGCTCGAGGCCGGCACGGAGCTTGCGCATCAGGCTGAGACGGAAGCGGCGGCGGGAGGTGAGCCGCCGTTGCCCGCAGAAGTAGGGACGCCAGCCGCCAAGGCTGCGTTGCACCAGGAATCCGGCGAAGGCATCGGCTTGTCGATCGTCAAGCGCTTGGCCGAATTGCTCGATGCGGGTGTCGAGGTTGAGTCCGCCGCCGGCGTTGGCACGACGTTTCGCGTCTTGTTTCCCAAGCATTACGCAGGGTGACCGCAATTCTCCGATCACTGTGAGGAATCGGGCGGGCCACGTCCATCAGTTGAGCGTGCGCGAGCGAGCCCATCGTGTCGCCTTCGAACTCACCTTCAAAGCTGCCGGCCAAATCTTGGCCGCTGAGTTGCTTGGCAGGCCGTGCGTCGCGCGCCAGCTTCGGCGCCTTCACGGTCTGCTTGGCTCAAACGTGCCTCTGTTGTATTTCGAGTCGGCAATAGCCCCAACCCCCCGTTCGGGCTGAGCCTGTCGAAGCCCTGCTCGCACGGTGGCTTCGCTCACCAGCCCTTCGACGCGCGGGCCTTCGACAAGCTCAGTCCCTGCTCAGGGCGAACGGGTCCAGGCGGCGCTGTACCCAGTCGAAATTCACCAGAGCCTCAAACGTTAAAGGGCTTTTTTCGGGCGTCGAGAACACGATCGGCTAGGACTGGTGTGTGCTCCAGGCCGTGAATTCAGAGGCCCCCCGCGACCGACGGCACCCGCTGCAAAGCAGTCACCGCGCAGAATAACCAGCGGCGCTCGGGTACGCTCCCGCTTCCGGGCTCACCGCCCCTTCCAAAACCTTCTTCCATGACCTCTCTCACCTGCGTGGCCACCGAGGTCATCACCACCCACCAGAAGCCTGTCGGCTATGCCTACCGCACTGCCCCGGCTACGCCCACCGACAGCGGCTGGCGTTTCCTCAGCGGCAGCGAAAGCGAGAAGTACATGAACCAGCCCACGCACTACATCACCTGCGTGTTGGCGGACTTCGCACTCGAACATCCCGACGTCGCGCGCCTGCTGCACCACCCGGCCGGCTCGGCCTTCGAGCGCGCCGATGCGAGTGAGGCCTTCGAGGCGGTGCCGCTGGAATAAGCACGCTGCCCTTGCATGCGGCTCTGAGCTTGGTGCTGATCAGGCCCTACGGAGACAAGGAACAGGGCGAGGGCGCCGCTTCACCCTTTGCTGCCAGGCACCGCCCCCTGCGCCGCATCGATCGCCTCGTTCACCAACTCAAGCGCCACCATTGCAAAGCTGAGCATGTTGTCGGCCCTGTCATCTTGGCCGGTGCGCAACACACGGTCGCGGTTGACTGGGCCGTCGACTGCCAGGCACGAGTGGCCGGCGGGGTCGCCGTAGGGGTTGCCGCTGGGCCCGGCGGCGCCGGTTTCGGCCACACCCCACGTCGCACGAAAGCGCGCTCGCTGGTGTTGCGCCAGCAGCTGCGCGTAGGGCGCGCTCGACGAGCGCATGCCCACCATGTCGTCGGCGGTGAGCGTGGTCAAGAGGCGGAATGCACGGCGGGTGTAGACCACCGCGCCGCCCAGGTAATACACCGACGCACCGGCACGCGACAACAGGGCCGCTGAGATCAGCCCACCGGTCGATGACTCGGCCACGGCGATCGTCTCGCCTCGCGCCACGAGCTTCTCGCCCACGCGGGCACCCAAGGCAAACAGGGAAGTGATGTCCATCTGAGGATTGTGAAGCGGCGCGTGCAGGCCGCCTTCAATCCTCTTCTCGCGGCTTGAACTGGTTGGCCAGCGCCGCCTGCTGGTTGGGCGGCACCGGGTCGTAGTGGCTGGGCGCGAGCGTGTAGCGCCCCTCGCCGCCGGTCAGGCCGTTGAGCTGGGTCTGGTAGGCCGACAGCTCGGCCAGCGGCGCCTCGCCGCGCACGACGATGCTGCCGTCGAGCAGCGTTTGTGCGCCGCTGATCTGGCCGCGCCGGGCCGCGAGGTCGCCGGTGATGTCGCCGAGGTGGTGTGCTCGCGCGGTGATCTCGACCTGGACGATGGGCTCCAGCACGATGGGCCGCGCCTTCAGCACGGCGTCGACGCAGGCCTTGCGGCCGGCGACGATGAAGGCGATCTCTTTCGAGTCGACGCTGTGGTGCTTGCCGTCAACCACCGTCACACGCAGGTCGTGCACCGGGTAGCCTGCGAGCACGCCACCCTCCAGGGCTTGGCGCACGCCCTTTTCGACCGCGGGAATGAACTGGCCGGGGATGGCCCCGCCCTTCACCTCGTCGGCAAACTGGAAACCTTCGCCGCGCTGCAGGGGCGTCACGCGCAGGTAAACCTCTCCAAACTGGCCGGCGCCGCCCGATTGTTTTTTGTGCCGGTGGTGGCCTTCGCTCGCTTGGGTCACCGTCTCTCGGTAGGCAATGCGTGGCGCTCGCGTGAGCACGTCGCAGTGGTGCACCTCTTTCATGCGCTCGACCAGGGTGCGCAGGTGCAGCTCGCCCAAGCCATAGACGATGCTCTCGTTGGTGGCCACCACATGCTCCAGGCGCAGACAGGGGTCTTCGTCGACGAGTTTTTGCAGGATCTCCCACACCCGCTGCTCGTCGCCCCGCCGCTTGGGCTCAATCGCCAGGCCGTGCACGGGCACCGGGAAGGGCAGCGGTTTCAGATGCCAATGGTCGTCTTCGGCGGCGTCGTGCAAGACCGCGTCGAAGTGCAGCTCGTCAACCTTGGCCACCGCGCACAAATCGCCGGGCATGCCGCGCGGCACTTCGATGTGCTCTTTGCCTTGCAGCATGAACAAATGGCCCACCTTGAAGGGCTTGCGAGCGTCGCCCACGTAGAGCTGACTGTCACGCGTGAGCGTGCCCTGGTGGATGCGAAACACACCCATCTTGCCGACGTAGGGGTCGTTGGCCACCTTGAACACATGGGCGATGACGTGCTGCGCCGGGTCGGGCTCGGCGCGAATCGGCTGCGCAGCGTCACCCTCTCCTTTGTAGAACTGCGGCGGGTTGCCTTCGCTCGGGTTGGGCAACAAACGCTCGATCACGTCGAGCAGCTCGCCCACCCCCGCGCCGGTGCGCGTCGACACAAAGCAGATGGGTACCAGGTGCCCTTCGCGCAGCGCTTGCTCCAGCGGCGCATGCAGCTCTCGACATGCCGACACCCCCGTGCGCGCTGCGCCACCGATTGGAAGGATTGCGGATCGAGTCCTCGCGCGGCGCGCGCACGCCACGGCGGGGGCTACGGGGCCTAGCGTAAGGGATCGGCCGCCGCGAGGCAACGCGAAGCTGCGCGCCGCGGCGATGAAAAAGCGCACGCCTTCATTTCACCGGCGAGGCACATGGATCAGCCGCCGTTGCATGCGCTCGACGTTGTCGCAGCTCAGGTCGGTGCCTTGTTGCGAGGGCTCACCCACGGTGTCGGCCGCCGCTTGGCCGTGTGACGCGGCCCACACCGCTTCGGCGCTCCAGCCTGCGCTCAAGGCCAGCGTGCGTTGCAGCGACGCGGCTTGTGGGCCCATCGCCTTGTCAACCAGCAGCGGCAACCGGCCCGCATGCACATCGCTGCGCGCTGCGCGGTCGGCAAACTGCAGCGCCGCCTGTTCGGCCAGTGGTTCGTCGCGGTCTCTCGCTTCGGCGGCGAGCGCGCGCCACGGCACGGCGTTGTCGGGGTCGAGGCGCACCCACTGGGCGGGGCTCAGCAGCTGGCAGGAGCCGCCGTCGCTCGGGCTGCGGCCCTTGCACGCCTCCATCGCGATGGCGTAGACAAACGGGTCTTGCGAACCCGCCGCCAAGCGGGCCACTTGCTCGATGCGGCCACTCACGTCGCGCCCTCGCAGGCGCGCGCCCATCCACAGCGCGGCGGCACGCACCTGGGTGTCGTCGCTGGCGAGCATCAGGGCATCCATCGATTCAAGGGCCGACTGACGCAGCGCGGGCGGAATGCGTTGCACCGGGTCGGGGTCGTCAGGTGGCATCTGCACCGTGCCAAAGCCGCAAACCTCCACCAGGCCAACGGCTGCCGGTTTGGCGCGGCGCGGCACCGGCATCGGCACCATCACCCGCGTTTCGGTTTGCAGCACCGGCCGCACGAGCCGTGGCGGCGGCATCCTGGCTTCACGCAGGGGCTCGGCCTCGACTCGGCGCGAGGCTTCGGCATGGTGCCAACCCAAGCGCCAACCCGCGGCCAGCGCCAGCACCACCATGCCTGCGGCCAGAGCCAGAACGGCCCAGCGTGCGTGCGCGGGTGCTTGTCTCCTTGCGTCCATGGCCTGACCTCGTGGGGCGAGCCTTTGGCGCAGCGTGTCACAAGCGGCAATACCGCTGCGCTGAAATGGGCATCACCCGGGCGGGCGCCAGCACGGCAGCGAACGCTCTCTTATATTTGTCGCCATCCTCTCTGGCCCCCATCACGAGCGCACCCATGATCACTGCACAAGAGTTCAACCAACGTGGCGCCAACAACCTGCCGGGCCACTTGGGTATCGTCATCACGCAGGTCACGCCACAAGAGATCCGGGCCGAGATGGCAGTGACACAAGCCTTGATGGCGCCCAACGGCTTCTTGCACGCCGGCAGCGTGGTCACACTGGCCGACACCTCGGCCGGCTACGGTTGCATTGCCAACTTGCCCGAAGGCGCGGTCGGCTTCACCACCATCGAGCTCAAGTCCAACCACCTTGGCACCGCACGCGACGGCACGGTGACCTGCGTTGCCAAGCCGGTGCACCTGGGCAAGACCACGCAAGTCTGGGACTCGGTCGTCACCCACCGCGACACCGGCAAGACGATTGCGCTGTTTCGCTGCACGCAGATGGTGTTGTATGGCAAGGCGGGGGGATGAAGGCGTGTGCACGCCACCCAGGAGCAAACGATGACTCTCAGCTCGATCTACAACCACCGCGCCCAGTGCAGTTCGCCGCACCCACGCGTGCCGTTCTTTGACGCGATGCAGGCACACCCGGGCCGGGTGTGGGTGCATTGCGCGGCCAACATGCGGGTGTCGGCCTTTCTCGGCTTGTACCGTGTGCTGCGCCAGGGTGTGGCGCCCGAGGCAGCGTTCGACCTGATGCACGACCTGTGGCAGCCCAACGAGGTGTGGTCGGCCTTCATTGCCGACGCCCTCAAAGACCGCCCGTGACACCTTTCCAGAGCACTGCCGTGGCCCAGGCCTTCGAGGCTTTTCCGCCAGGGGTGCGCCGCAGCCTGCTGCGCTTGCGCGAGCTGATCTTCAAGACCGCCGCCAGCACACTGCACAGCTTTCGCACGCTGTTTCCTGATGACTTCAGCTTCGAAGGCAATCGCGCGCTGGTGTTTGACGAAGCCGAGGCCATGCCCACTGAGGCGCTGGCCTATTGCATCGCCGCGGCGCTCAGCTACCACCGTTCGGGCGGGCTCATGAAAGCACAGAGATGATGCGACTGACCACCACGCTGCTGTTTGTTGCCGTTCTCGGCTACGCCGGCCTGTGCGCCGCGCTGTACTTCTTTCAGCGCTCGTTGATCTACTTCCCGCAGCCGGCAGCCGTGCGAACGCCGGTGGTGGCCATTGCCAACGGCGTCGACGGTTTCCACGTGCTGGCCTCGGTGCGCGAACACGCCGGGCGGCGCGCCGTCATCTACTTCGGTGGCAACGCCGAAGACGTGAGCCAGAGCCTCGCGCCGCTGGCCGAGGCCTACCCGCAGCATGCGGTGTACCTGCTGCACTACCGTGGCTACGGCGGCAGCGGCGGCACGCCGAGTGAAGAGGCGTTGACCCACGACGCACTTGCTCTGTTTGACCAGGTGCACAAGACACACCCAGACGTGATCGTGATCGGCCGCAGCCTGGGCTCGGGCGTGGCCACGCGGCTCGCGAGCCAACGGCCCGTCACGCAGTTGGTGCTGGTGACGCCTTACGACAGCTTGCGCGCGCTCGCGGCGGCGCAGTTCCCGGTCTTCCCGGTGCGCTGGTTGTTGAAAGACCACTTCGACTCGGGCCACCATGCGGCACAGGTGCGCGCGCCGGCGCTGCTGATGGCGGCCGAACACGACGAGGTGATCCCGCGCGTTAGCACCGAGCAACTGTTTGCACGTTTCGCCAAGGGTCAAGCGGTGCTGCATGTGTTGCCGCGCACGTCGCACAACACGATCTCGGGGCACCCTTTGTATTGGCAATTGCTGACGGGCAGGCCCTGACCCCGCACCTCCGTTCGGGCTGAGCTTGTCGAAGCCAGCGCCGTGCTGTGCGCACCCTTCGACTTGCCCTGTCCTGAGCCCGTCGAAGGGTCAGGGCGAACGGAGTCAAGCGAAAGGCATTGAAGCCCTAACCCAGCGTGTCGGCCCAGATGTTTTGCGCCCAGGCCATGGCATAGGCCCCTTCGGCCTCGTTGCGCAGGGCCGAGACACCGCCCGCGCCCGCCACCGGCTTGAAGGTTTTTTCAGCCGCCACGTACTCATGCACGCTGGCCACGTGGATGGCGTGGGTGTCGTCAACGAAGCTGTAGCAGGTGTTGGTCAACATCGGGCTCGGGTTGACCTCCAGGCCCAGCAGCTGGGCCACGATGGCCGAGGCCGCCACCTTGGCGTGGGCATTGGCCATGTGGGCGCTCTTGGGCATGCCCGGGGCGGCTTGAATCGCGTCGCCCAACACATGGATGTCTTGGGCCGCGGTCGACTCGAAGTCGAGGTAGTTCACGCGGCACCAGCGGCCCGCCGAATTGGCCAAACCGGTTTGCACTGCCAGCGTGCCGGCGCGCATGGGCGGCAGCACGTTAAGCACGTCGGCACGCACATCGTCTTGCAGCTCGATGCGCAGGCGGCTTGTCGCTGCATCAACCTCGGTCACCTTGTGCAGCGGCCGGTACTCGAGCATGCCGGGGTAAAGCTCGCTCCAGGCTTTTTTGAACAAGACCGGTTTGGAGGTGACGTCGTTGTTGGCGTCCAGGATCAACACCTTGGCCCGCGGCTTGGCGCGCTTGAAGTAGGCCGCGATCACGCTCGCCCGTTCATACGGCCCGGGCGGGCAGCGGTACGGCGCTTCGGGGATGCTGATGGCAAACACGCCGCCCTCAGGCATGGCTTCGAGCTGGCGGCGCAGCGCGAGTGTTTCGGCGCCGGCCTTCCAGGCTTGCAGCACCTGGCCCGCGGCCTGGGCGGCGCGCAAGCCGCGCACTTCGTCAAACATCAGCTCCACACCGGGTGAGAGCACCAGCTTGTCGTAGCGCAGGCTCGCACCGGAGCTGAGCGTGACCGTCTTCTTGGCCGCGTCGATGCCGGTCGCGCTGTCGCGCACCCAGCTCACGCCATGCCGCGAAGCGAGCGCGTCGTAGCGTGTGGTGATGTCGGCCAGCGTGCGCGTGCCGCCCAGCACCAGATTGGAGATCGGGCATGAGACGAAGCTCGACTGGGGCTCGACCAGCACCACCTCGATCCGCTGGCCCGACAACAAGCGCACATAACGCGCCGCCGTGGCCCCGCCAAAACCGCCGCCGATCACCACCACCTTGGCGCTCGCCGGCACGGCTTGCGGCAACGCACACGCGCCCAGGCCGACCAGGCCGCCACCGAGCACCAGTGAACGCCGCTTCATCACCGTGGCAAGCCCGCGAAGTAGGCGGCCAGTTGGTCGATCTGATCGGGCGTGTAGCCCTTGGCAATCTGGTGCATCACGGTGGCGGGGCGGGTGCCGTCGCGAAAGGCGAGCAGGCGCGCGGCCAGTTCATTGCGATCGCGACCGCGCAGGCCCACGATGCCCGCATCGGGCACGGCACGCCCGTCGGTGCCATGGCAGGCGGCGCAGGTGGCCGCAAGCGAGCGCAGCTGCAAGGTGGCACTGGTGGGCTGGGCTTGCGCACCAGCCATCGCGCCGATCAGGGCAAGGCACCAACACGGTTGCAGCGGGTTCATCGGGCACGACACTCCAACGGGCGACGGCGGCATCTTGCGCCCACCCCACCCAATCCCCAAGCTTGTCAGGGTTTTAACCTTGTCGCATGCTCGCCGCTTCGGCCCTGACGGCCACCCCGACGACGACAGGAGACACGCCCCATGCCCACGCTCAACGTCAACGGCAAACGCCTCAGCTTCGACGCCGAACCCGACACCCCGTTGCTGTGGGTGCTGCGCGAGCAACTCGGTTTGACCGGCACCAAATACGGCTGCGGCATTGCGCAGTGCGGCGCCTGCACGGTGCACATCGACGGGGTGCCCACCCGCAGCTGCGTGAGGCCGGTGTCGAGCGTGGCGGCCAAGGAAAAGATCGTCACCATCGAAGGCCTGTCGGCCAAGGGCGACCACCCGGTGCAAAAGGCGTGGGCCGCACTCGATGTGCCGCAATGCGGCTACTGCCAGGCCGGCATGATCATGGCGGCCAGCGCGCTGCTCCAGGCCAAGCCCAACCCGAGCGATGCCGACATCGACGAAGCCATGACCAACATCTGCCGCTGCGGCACCTACAACCGGGTGCGTGCGGCGATCAAGATGGCGGCGAAAGGTGGCGACATGAAGCGCGCTGCGATCAACATCCAGCACATCGAGGGAAACAAGGCATGAGCGCCATCCTCTCTCGCCGCGAGTTCATCGGCAGCAGCGCCGGCTTGGTGGTTGCCTTCCACATCCCATTCGCCAGTGCCCAAGACGCCACCCTGCAAGAGATCAACGCCTGGGTGGTGGTGCAGCCCGACGACACGGTGGTGATCCGCATCGCCCGCTCCGAGATGGGCCAGGGTTCGCTCACCGGCCTGGCACAGCTGGTGGCCGAAGAGCTCGACTGCAACTGGGCCCAGGTGAAAACCGAGTACCCCACCCCGGGGCAAAACCTGGCACGCAAACGGGTGTGGGGCAACTTCTCGACCGGCGGCAGCCGTGGCATCCGCGAGTCGCACGAGTACGTGCGCAAGGGCGGCGCGATGGCGCGCACGATGCTCGTGCAAGCGGCCGCCGAAGAATGGAAAGTGCCGGCCGCCGAATGCAGCGCCGCCGCCAGCGTGATCACGCACACCCCCTCGGGGCGCAAGACGCGCTACGGCCAGGTGGCGCTCGCCGCCGCCAAGCTCACGCCACCCACCGAGGTGGCCTTGAAAGACCCGAAAGACTGGAAGCTCGTCGGCAAGCCGCTCGCACGGCTCGACACCCAAGACAAGCTCACCGGTGCGCAGGTCTACGGCTCTGACCTCAAGCTGCCGGGTTTGCTGAACGCCGCCATCAAAGACTGCCCGGTGTTCGGCGGCAAGCTGAAAAGCATCGATGTCGCGGCGATTGCCAAACGCCCCGGTGTGAAGAAGGTGGTGCGGGTGGGCGAGAGCGCCGTGGCGGTGATTGCCGACACCTGGTGGCACGCCAAGACCGCGCTCGACGCCCTGCCCATCGAGTGGGACGAAGGCCCCCACGCCCGGCTGAGCAGCGCCGACACCAGCGCCCTGCTCAAGGCCGGACTCGACGCGCCACAGGCGGTGGTGGGCAACAGCAACGGCGACGCGCGCGCTGCGCTGGCAAATGCCGCGCGCAAGATCGAAGCCGTCTACAGCTACCCGCACCAGAACCACGCGACCATGGAGACCATGACCGCGACGGTGAAGTACACCCCCGAGCGCTGCGAAGTCTGGACGCCCACCCAAAACGGCGAAGCCGCGCTGGCCGCCGCCGCCGAGGCCGCCGGCCTGCCGCCCGCGCAGTGCGAGGTCTACAAGCTGCTGCTCGGCGGTGGCTTCGGCCGGCGTGGCGCCACGCACGACTGGGTGACGCAGGCGGTGCTGATCGCCAAAGAAATGCCGGGCACCCCCGTCAAGCTGATCTGGTCGCGCGAAGAAGACATGACACACGGGCGTTACCACCCGGTCACGCAATGCAAGCTGAGCGCAGGGCTCGACGCCCAAGGCGAACTCACCGCGCTGCACATGCGAATCTCGGGCCAGTCGATCCTGGCGGGTGTGTTCCCGCAGATGATCCGCGAGGGCCGCGACCCGGTGGTCTTTCAGGGCCTCAACCCACCCGGGCCGGAATCGTCGATCGGCTACACCGTGCCGCACCTGCTGGTCGACCACGCCATGCGCAACCCGCACGTGCCGCCCGGCTTCTGGCGCGGCGTGAATCTGAACCAGAACACCATCTACCTCGAGTGTTTTCTCGACGAGGTGGCCCACGCCACGAATCAAGACCCGCTGGCCTTGCGGCGCAAGCTGATGGCCAAGTCGCCCAAGCACCTGGCGGTGCTCAACGCAGCCGCCGAGCGTGCGGGCTGGGGCACACCCGCGCCCGCCGGGGTGTACCGCGGCTTGGCGCAAACCATGGGCTTCGGCAGCTACGTGGCGGCCTGTGCCGAGGTGTCGGTGAGCGACGAGGGCAAGCTCAAAATCCACCGCATCGTGGCGGCCACCGACTGCGGCCACGCCGTCAACCCGCAGCAGATCGAGGCCCAGGTCGAAGGCTCCTTCGTCTACGGCCTGTCGGCGGCGCTGTACGGCGAGTGCACGGTGAAAAACGGCCGCATCGAACAAGACAACTTCCACACCTACCCGGTGCTGCGCATGGACGAGATGCCCCAGGTCGAAACCATCGTCATGCCCTCGGGCGGTTTCTGGGGCGGTGTGGGCGAGCCCACCATCGCGGTGGCCGCGCCGGCGGTGCTCAACGCCATCTTTGCGGCCACGGGAAAGCGCATCCGCGACCTGCCGCTGAAGAACCACAGCCTGAAGAAAGCCTGATGCGCCAGCCTTGGCGCCTTGCCACGGCCGTGCTCAGCGTGGCGTGCGCGGCCGCGGCGCAGGCGGCCGAGTTGACCGTGGTGGGTGATGCCATTCCCCAGGCACTCACCACCACCACCGGTGACGCGGCGCGCGGCCGCGAGATCGTGGCGAGCCGGCAAACCGGCCTGTGCCTCTTGTGCCACACCGGGCCGTTTCCTGAAGACCGTTTTCAGGGCAGCCTCGCGCCCGACCTGATGGGCGCCGGCACGCGCTGGTCGGCCGGGCAGTTGCGATTGCGCATTGCCGATGCACAGCGGCTCAACCCGCAAACCATCATGCCGGCGTACCACCGAAGCGCGGGGCTGCAACGTGTGGCGCCCGCCTGGCAAGGCAAGACACTGCTGAGCGCGCAACAGGTGGAAGACGTGGTCGCCTACCTGCTGACGCTGAAATAAGCCGCCATGCAACGCCGCAACATGCTTCACCTGACCCTGGCCCTTGGCGCGGGTGTCATCGTGCGGCCGGCGTACGCCACCTCGTCGGAGATGCAGGCTGCCATTCGCAGCTACGCCAACGGCGCGCCGGTGAACGTGGGCAAGGTGTTGCTCGACGTATCGCCCCTGGTGGAAAACGGCAACGCCGTGCCCATCACCGTGAGCGTGCTGAGCGCGATGACGGCGGCCGAGCACGTGAGCGGCATCGCCGTCTTCAACGACCGCAACCCGCAGCGCGACGTGGTGCGTTTTACGCTCGGGCCACGCGTTGGGCGGGCGGTGGTGTCCACCCGCATCCGGCTTGCCACGTCGCAGCAGCTTGTGGCGGTGGCGCGCCTGAGTGATGGCACGTATTGGTCGCACGCGGTCGACGTGCTGGTCACGCTCGCGGCGTGTCTGGAGTGACACATGAACACCGACACAAGGCGTCGATACCTCAGCCCGAACGGGTGGGAGCCGTTCAGTCTGAGGTATCGAAGGCCCGCTCACCCGTAAGCCCACCATGGCCCGCACCCTGATCACAGCCCCCGCCACCGCCAAGCGTGGCGACATCATCGAGCTGCGCACGCTGATCGCGCATGGGATGGAGACCGGCTTTCGCCCTGACGCCAACGGCCAGACCAAGCCGCGCGACCTGATCAACCGCTTCAGGTGCCGCTACAACCACGACGTCGTCGTCCGCGCCGAGCTCTCCCCCGCCGTGGCGGCCAACCCCTACCTCGCCTTCACCACCGTGGCCACCGAGAGCGGCACGCTGAGCTTCACCTGGGAAGGTGACAACGGTTTTACGCAAACCGAAACCGTGGCCATCACCATCACCGCCACATGACACACCACTGGCTGCTGGCCATGGTGTTCGCCGCGTGCGCGGTGGCACAAGCCCAGCCCGACACACGCCGCTCGGGCTTCGACGACATGAGCCCCCCAACCCAGGCCATGCAGCGCGACGACATGCAGAACCCCGGCATGCTGTGGGTGCAAGACGGCGCCGCGTTGTGGGAGCGTGCGCCGACCGCGTCGGCCAAAAGCTGCGCCGGCTGCCACGGCGCGGCCAGCACGTCGATGCGTGGCGTGGCCACCCGTTACCCCGCCTTCGATGCCGCGCTCAAGCGACCCGTCAACCTGGCGCAGCGCATTAACCTGTGCCGCAAGCGCCACCAGCAGGCCCCACCGCTGCCCGCTGAAAGCCACGACCTGCTCGCACTGGAGGGCCACGCCGCGCACGCGTCACGCGGCCTGCCGGTGACGCCACCAGCCGACCCGCAGCTCACGCCATTTCGCGAGCGCGGCGCCGCGCTCTACCAGCAGCGCATCGGTCAACTCGACCTCTCTTGCGCGCAATGCCACGACCAACGCGCCGGCAAGCGCCTGGGTGGCAGCCTGATCCCGCAAGGCCGCGCCACCGGCTACCCGCTCTACCGCCTGGAGTGGCAAAGCCTCGGCTCGCTGCAACGGCGCCTGCGCAACTGCATGACGGGGGTGCGCGCCGAGCCGTTTGCACATGGCGACACCGCGCTGGTGGAGCTGGAGCTGTACCTGGCCTGGCGCGACCGGGGCATGGCGATGGAAACACCGGCCGTCAGGCCGTGAGGTGCACCCGTGGGCATCATGTCGCCCGTCCGCATGGCAGGTAGGACATCGACTACCCCCACGCACGCCCTTGCCCGGCTGCGCGCACACACCTCACCGCCCAGACTGAACACGTTCACCACTCCAGGAGCGGCCACCATGGTCAAGAGCGCACACATCAAGGGCGAGGTGAGTTTCCGCGAAGGTGACGGGGCCCACATCAACATCCCTCGCGGGCCCTGCGAGATCGAAGAGACGGCGCAAGACGTGACGATCAGCTGGGTCGACGGCGAAACCCACGGCGCCGCGGCGATCCCGATCAGCGATTTCAAGCGTTACGTGGCGACCCGCGCGATTGAGCTGGGGGCCCCACAACACGCCTGAGCACTCACCCTCGGGGCCAGACTTATTTCAGCAAGCCAGCATTCTCAGCAGCGGCGCGGATACCGCTGTAGTTGTCGGCCTTGGTCGGCACGAAGCGCGTGGCGCGTTGCAGGCCGAGGATCTCTTGGCCCTGCGGTGTGTTCGGGTCCAGCGACAGAAAGGCCTGGGTGATCTTGTTGCGCAGGTCGGCGGGCATGTCGGCGTGCACCGTCCAGTTGTAGTCGTAGTACGGGGGGGTGGTGAAGAACACCTTGGTCTGTGCCGGGTCGACCTTCTTTTCCGCGACGAACTTCTCCCACACCGAGATGTTGAGCGCACCCACATCGACCTTGCCGCTGGCCACCGCCGCGATGGTGGCGTCATGCGCACCCGAGAAGCTCACGCGCTTCAAGTCCACATCGGGGTTGATGTTGGCGGCCAGCAAGAAGCTACGCGGCATCAGGTGCCCTGAGGTGCTGGAGGCCGAGCCGAAGCTGAGCGTCTTGCCCTTCAGGTCTTCGAGCTTGGTGATGCCACTCTTGGCGTCGGTGATGAAGACGGAACGAAAGCGCTCGTCTTCTTCACGCTGCACCAGTGGAATCACTTTGCCGTTGGAGCGCACATTGGCCTGCACAAAGGTGAAGCCACCGAACCAGGCCAGGTCGACCTTGCGGTTGACCAGGGTCTCGACCGCGGCCGCGTAGTCGGTGACCGGCGTCCACTCGACCTTCATGCCGGTCTTGCTTTCAAGGTAGGCCCCCAGCGGCACGAACTTGCGCGCCAGCTCGGTGGGCGACTCGTCGGGGATGGCGGTCACACGCAGCACACCGGGGCTGGCGGTTTGCGCGTGGGCGGTGAAGCTGGTGAACAGGGCCACGGTGGCCAGGCTGAGCAGGCGTTTGAAAGAGGTCATGGGGTCTCCATTGGGGGTGTCAGGGAAGTTGGGCCACCTGCCGCGCGAGCATGGTGATGCCTTGCGGTGAAAGATCATTGGCGCCCACCCGCTGCGCCTGGCCCAGGCGTTCGAGGTGGCGCCCTTGCGAGCGTTGGTAGAGCGGATCGTAGTGTTCGGCCATCAGGGCCGCAAACAGCGGCGGCAGCTCGCGCGCCAGCGCCCAGGCTTGCCATTGGGCCAAGGTCTCGTTGGGCAGCAGGCCCTTGAGAGTGCCGAGCTTGTCGGCAAAACCTTGCGGGTCGTCGCCCAGCCAGGCGTAGTCGCGCAGCAAGTACGCGAGCCGGGCCTCCAGGCTGGCATCGATCTCGACCACCGGGCTTTCACGCAGGCGCTGCAACAAGGCGTCGGGCAGGCTGATGCGGCCGATGCGCCGGCTTTCGGCTTCGACCCACACGCGGCGAGCCGGGTCGAGCGCGCTCATGGCCACCATCAGCTGGGTCTCGAACGCCTTTTGCGAAGGCTGCTCGCGCCCCGGGATGCCACCCAGCACCGAGCCACGGTGCGCGGCCAGGGCTTCGAGGTCGAGCACCTGCTCACCTTGCTTGGCCAAGGCCTGCAACACGCTGGTCTTGGCGCTGCCGGTGGGGCCGCACACCACCCGCAGGTTCAGCGTGGGGGTGAGCGTTGCGAGGCGCTCGATCACATGGGCGCGGTAGGCCTTGTAGCCGCCTTTGAGTTGCTGCGCGTCCCAGCCGACCAGGCGCAACCAGGTGGCGAAGCTGCCGCTGCGCATGCCGCCGCGCCAGCAGTAGACGAGTGGGCGCCAGTCTTTGGGTTTGTCACGAAACGACTCGTCGAGATGGCGCGCAATGTTGCGCGCGACCATCGCGCCGCCGATCTTGCGGGCCTCGAAGGCCGAGACCTGCACGTAGGTGGTGCCGGTGATGCGGCGCTCTTCATCGTCGAGCACGGGGTAGTTGAGCGAGCCGGGGATGTGGTCGAGCGCGTACTCGGCGGGCGAGCGGGTGTCGATGACCACGCTGAACTCCGCCAGGTCATCGACCGTGGTCGGCTTATGACTCATGGCGCCACGCCCCCAGAGTTTTGATCGACGCTAGCAACATGGATCCCATTCGACTCACTTCTTTTTTCTCAAGGAGGCGGCTGCGGCTGCAAGATGGCGCCCGCCGTTCTGGCGACATTCTTTCGCGTGCGCCGCGGGGCCTGATACCCGCCGAGCTGATGGGGGGCACCGAAACCGCCGACGACGCGGCGGTGTACCGCCTCAACGCCAACCAGGCGCTGGTGGCCACCACCAATTTCTTCACGCCGATTGTCGATGACCCGCGCGACTTCGGGCGCATTGCCGCCACCAACGCCATCTGGCCGGCGCGCCGCAGCTGCGGGTGGTGTGAACAGGTGCCCTAATCGGCGCCCAGGTAGAGCCGCGCCAACAGCCGGTTGAAAGCCGAGACCTGCGTCGGCGAGGTGGCGCGCAGCACGCCTTCGGCTTGCAAAACTTCGATCAGCTTGGAGGGCGCCACACGTTTGTCGCCGACGATCTCGACATGGCCCGCAGGCACCTGCACCCGCTTCATGCGGGCGTCGGTTTCGACCGTCGGGCTGCGTTGTTCGTTCAGCGAGAAGATGTCGTCGCTTTCGACACAACGGCCACCCTCTTCGCGCCGGCAGGTGTTGCGCTCGTCGGTGTCGATCTTCAGGTAGTGGCTCACCCCGGGCGCCAGCTCGCCCGGCTCGCGGATGAAACGCGATGAGTAGGTGATGTCGGTCCATTTGGGGCCGGTCACTGCAAGGCAGCTCAGCGGCAAAAGCCCGAGCGTGACCGGGTACAACCAGACCTTGCCGCAGGTGCGTGCCGACTCGATGCCGGCGAATGGGCCCGAGACCGTGACCAAACGCAGATCGACAGCACGCAAGGGCAATGGCGCGGCGAGCGCGGCCGTGAGCGACTTGCGCGCGATCAGCGCGCCCTGGCTGTGGCCGATCACGGTGAGTTGTGGCACGCCCGAGCCGTCGACCAGTTGTTTGAGGGCCTGGCGCAACTCGGTGGCGCTGTCGGTGAGCTTGGCGCGGTCGTCGTAGGTGAAACATGCCGCCTGCTGCCCATGAAACGCCAGCACCTGGGCCAGCGCCCGGAACTGGCCCGACGAGCCGAAACAACCGTGCACCAACACGTGCAGCGGCTGGCTGGCGTCAAAGCGCAGCGTGCGGTCGGGGCTGTCGGTGCAGGGGCCCAGACCCGAGATGCTGAGCTGCGTGTCGGGTGGCGGCAAGCGGCCGGGTTGCAGGTCGCCCAGCACCATCACCTCGGGTGTGGCGCAGCCGGCCAGCAGGCCAGTCAGCAGCAGGCAGAGGGCAGCGTGCTTCATAACAACAGCAGCGCCTCTTCGCGCCAGCAGGTGGCCGCCTCGTAGAAGCCTTCCCACACACAGCCATTGCAGCCCCGCCCGCAGCAGGTGGTGGGCTCGGGGGGCGGCGCACGCAGCACCACACCTCGCGCCAGCGCGCGCTGCTGCAAGGTGCCGAAGGTGGCCAGCACGATCTCGCGGTCGGTGAGGGGCGTGTCGAACAAGGCGGTCAATGGGGTGGGCAACGGTTCACAGCATATGCGCTTGCGCTCGGCAGGGCTACATGTACCCCGCCAAAGAGCAGCAGATTCTCATCAGCAAGGCGATGGCGTTTGCCAACAACTGCTATGTGGCGATGGCCAATGCGGCGGGCTTCGATGGGGTGTACTCCTACTTCGGCCACTCGGCACTGATCGGCTTCGACGGGCGCACGCTGGGCGAATGTGGCGAAGAAGAAATGGGCATTCAATACGCCGCGCTCAGTAAGAGCCTGATCCGCGACTTCCGCAAAAACGGGCAGAGCGAAAACCACCTCTTCAAGCTGGTGCACCGCGGCTACACCGGGCTCATCAACTCGCGCGAGGGCGACAAGGGTGTGGCCGCCTGCCCCTACGAGTTTTATTCGCAGTGGGTCAACGACCCCGAGGGCACGCGCCAACGCGTCGAAGCCTTCACCCGCAGCACGGTGGGCACTGACGAGGCCCCGATCGAGGGCATCCCCAACCAGTCCACGCCCCTCCACGGATGACACGCAGCTGATGGGCTCGCTGCTGGGCACACCCCACGTGTCGTCCGAACCCTATTACCAGCCGAGTGGCGACGAGTGCACGCTGTTCGAAGCCGCGTATGCGCAGCGCCTGCCGGTGCTGCTGAAAGGCCCCACCGGCTGCGGCAAAACACGCTTCATCGAGCACATGGCGTGGCGCTTGCGGCGCTCACTCATCACCGTGGCCTGCAACGACGACACCAGCGCGGCCGACCTCACCGGCCGCTGGTTGCTCGACGCCCACGGCACCCGCTGGCAAGACGGCCCGCTCACACTCGCCGCACGCAGCGGCGCGATTTGTTACCTCGACGAGCTGGTCGAAGCGCGCAGCGACACCACGGTGGTCATCCACCCACTCACCGACACCCGCCGCATGCTGCCGCTCGACAAACACAACGAGCAGGTGATGGCCCACCCGCAGTTCCTGCTGGTCGCGCAATACAACCCGGGCGGCGCGAAGGAACTCAAGGCCTCGACACGACAGCGCTTTTGCGCGCTCGACTTCCACTACCCCGCCACCGAAATCGAGGTGGCCATCGTGGCCCACGAGTCGGGCCTGGCGGTGGAGATGGCAGCGCGCCTGGTGGCGCTCGGTGTGCGCACACGCCGGCTGCAAGGCCATGGGCTGGACGAAGGGGCGTCGACGCGCATGCTGGTGCACGCGGGGCGCTTGATCCGCCAAGGGGTGTCGCCACTGGCGGCGTGTCGCATCGCGGTGGCTGCGCCGCTGTCGGACGACGCGGAGGTGGCCTCCGCCCTGCTCGCCACCGTCGATGCCGCGTTCTGAACACGCCATGCGCGCGTCACTCTCACCGTATCTGCGCAGCCTGTGGAACGTCACACCGGCCCTGCTCGACATCACCGAGCCGCACCACACCCGGCCGTTTCTCTCACCGCTGGGCCTGCACCTGCCGCTGCACGCACCGGCCCACGAAGCACCCGACCCTTGGTTCCAGGCCGCCGCCGCCCACGCCGCCGCGCACCTGGTGTTTTCACAGCACCGCTTCGACCCCGCCGGCCTGCGACCCGTGACCCAGGCCATTCTGGGCGCGCTCGAAGACGCGCGTGTCGAGTGGCTGGCCAGCCGCGAGCTGCCGGGGCTGCGCCGGCTGTGGCTGCCGTTTCATGCGGCAGTGATGTCTGACACACCGAGCTTCGAAGACCTGCTGCGCCGCCTGGCGCGCAGCCTGCTCGACCTCGCCCACCACGACCCGCACCCCTGGGTGATCAAGGCGCGCCAACTCTTCTTCGTCGACGACGCCGGCGACATGCTGGCCCTGCGCCAGCCCGCAGCCTTGCGCCATGCGGCCTCACTGCTGGGCAACGACATCGGCCAAATGCGCCTGCAGTTCAACGCCCGCCTGTATGCCGTGATGCCGAGTTACCGCGACGACAACAGCTGTCTGTGGCTGGCCGACAAACTTTGCGCCGACACCGAGCACGAGATCACCACCACACCGCCCGCCGGGCCCGCCGCAACGATCTTGCAGCGCCACTGCTACCCCGAGTGGGACCGCCTGGTGCCGATGTACCGGCGCGACTGGTGCAGCGTGCTCGACAACACGGTGACGGTGCCCGCATCACCGCGGCCGGCTGCACGGCGCACACGCCAGATGGCCCAGCCAGAAGGCGACGGATTCGACCTGCACAGCCGCTTGTCCACCCGCCTCGGCGCCGCACTGCGCCACGCCACCCGCCTGATTTCCTCACGCGACGGCGCGCTGCGTCGGGTGCTGCTGCTCACCGACGGCAAACCGCACGACGTCGACGTGCACGACCCGCATTACCTGGTGGAAGACGCGCGCCAGGCGGTGCGCGAGGCGGCGCGGCGCGGCGTGCTGATGCAGTGTGTGAGCCTCGAAGCCGCGGCATGGAAACTCACTGAAGACCCTCGCCACGGCCCTCTAGCCTTGAACGTCATCCAGCGTGCCAAGATCGTGCCCCCCCGGGAGGTACACGATGGCTTGGTTTGAAGGGTTCGAAGCGAAGTTTCACGAAGTCAACGGCCAACGCCTTTTCGCGTGTACAGGCGGCAAGGCGGGCGGCCCGCCGCTGCTGCTGTTGCACGGCTTTCCGCAAACGCACGCCATCTGGCACCGCGTGGCGCTCGCGCTGCAAGACCGCTTTTTACTGGTGATACCTGACCTGCGGGGTTATGGCGACTCGTCGAAACCGCCGAGCGATGCCACCCACGCGAGCTACAGCAAGCGCGCGATGGCCGCCGACATGGTGGCGCTGATGCAGTCGCTCGGCCACGCACGTTTTGGCCTGGTGGGCCACGACCGCGGCGGCCGCGTGGCGCACCGGTTGGCAGTCGATCACCCGCAGGCGGTGAGCCAGCTCTGCGTGATCGACATCGCCCCCACGCTCGACATGTACAACGCCACCGACATGCGCTTTGCCGCGGCTTATTACCACTGGTTCCACCTGGTACAACCGGCGCCGCTGCCCGAACGCATGATCGGTGGAGACCCGCTGTTCTACCTGCGATGGAAACTGGGCGGCTGGGGCAGCAAGAGTCTGGACTACATCGAGCCCGAGGCACTGGCCGAATACGAGCGCTGCTTCGTGATGCCCGAGAACATTCACGCCACCTGCGAGGACTACCGCGCCTCGGCCGGCATCGACCTTGAACACGACCGCGCCTCGCGCACAGCGGGTGAGCGCATTGCCTGCGACACGCTGGTGCTGTGGGGCCAGCGCGGTGTGGTGCACCGCATGTTCAAGCCGCTGGTGCTGTGGCAAGCGCAGTGCGCTGGCACGGTGAGCGGCGAAGGCCTGGAGAGCGGGCACTTTGTGCCCGAGGAGGCGCACGCCGCGGTGGCGCGCGCCATCGGCGAGTTTTTTTAGGCGCGCAAGATGCCGTCGGGCCCGAACACGCCGAGCTTCACCGACGAGGTGCCGACATACGGCCCCGCGTTGGCGAAATTGATGACCACCTCACCCACCTCGAAGCCACGGATGCTGGCCAGTGCAGCACGCAGCTTGTCGCGTGTGATGTCGCGGCCCGCACGGCGAATGCCTTCGGCCATGACCTGCGAGTTGATCCAGCTTTCCAGGCCCAGGCTGAGCGGGGCGCTTTGCTTGGCGGCTTCGAGCGAAGCCTTGTAGGCGCGCACCACCGCGAACTTGGTCGCGTTGCCACCGGGAAACACCGAGGCCTGCGCCAGGCCGGTCAGGTGCTTGCCCAAGCGCTTGGCATCGGTGAAGGTGACCGACAGGCCAATCACCGGCAAGCCCGCTGCCTTTTCACGCAGCGACAAGATCATGTCGGTGGTGCCGGTGCCGGTGGTGCCCAGGAACACGGCGCCGGCCTTGCTGTCGAGAATCTGCTGTGCCACTTCGGCGTGGTTCTTGCCGTCCACGGCAAGCGGGATCGCGGCCACGGCCTTGAGTTTTTGTTCGGCCAGCGCACGTTGTGCGTTGCCCAGCACTTCTTTGCCGAAGGGGTTGTCGAGGTAGACGACCGCGATGTCTTGAATGCCCATCTGCACCAGCTGCTGCACCATGCGGGTGACTTCGTCGGTGTAGCTCGGGCGGATGTGGAACACGAACTTGTGTTCGGGCTTGCGCAGCGAGGCCGCGCCGGTGATCGGGCCCAGCACCGGGATGCCGGCCTTCTCGGTCATCGGCAGAATAGCGCCGTTGTTGGGGGTGCCGATGATCGACATCAGCGCGAAGGCACTGTTGTCTTCGATCATCTGCTTCACGTTTTCAACCGTCTTCGGCGCTGAGTAGCCGTCGTCTTTGCTGATGAACCGCAACTCGCGGCCGTTGACGCCACCCGCCTTGTTGATCTGGGCGAAAGCCGCTCGGATCGCGGCCGAGTGCTCCTGCCCGGCATTGCCCAGCGGGCCCGTGAGGGCGGTCGAATTGCCGATGGTGATGTGCTTGGGGCCGATGGCTTCGTCGGCCGCCCAGGCAGGGCTGATCCAGCTGGCCGCACCGATGGTGGCAGCGCCACGGCCGATGTGGTTGAGAAAAAGTCTGCGGTTGATCATGTCAGCGTCTCCGGTGATGCATTGCTGTTGAGGCCAGGGCCCGCGCCTCGTTCGAAACCGCGCCTGATGGGCGCCCTGGTTACGTTCTATTACGAGTTGCTGGTCGGCAGGCTAGTGGTTGCTCGAGCGCTTGTCGAGGCACATTTGCGCTAAGCCAGCCCATCAAGCGCAGTATCGCGAAGCCGTTCACAGTTCAACAAGCCCTTGCGGAGTGCACGCTCGTGCACAAACAACGGGTTGCAAGCGGTCACTTCTTTTCACTTGCCGACTTCTTCACATCCGTCGCTTTGAAAGTAATGCGCACCGTCTCGCCCTGCAACAAGCTCAGCACCTGGCCTTCGACGCGGTAAGCATTCGCGGCACCCAGCAACTCGATGAAACGCTGCTCCTGCTGCATCTGCGGCGGCGTGCAGGCCTTGCGAGTGCTGGCCAATGCCGTCAGCGCGAGCTGGGTGCCACGCTGCGTGTAACGGCCACGCAGGGTGTTGCAAACGGCAAAACCGCTCAGCCGCTGCGAGGCCGCGTGCAACACCAGGTGGGCGGCGGGCTGCGCTGGCGCGCTCGCCACGGGCTGGCCCTCCAGGCTCTGCAACACCCAGTGGGTGTCGCGCAAGGTCGCGTTGCCGGTGGGTGCAGGGGGCAAGGCCGCCAAGACGACGGGCGAGAGCGCGCCCGCCACACACATCACCAACACACGGCGGTACAACAAATCGGACATTCATCAGCAAGAACGTGAAAGAAGCGGCCAGCATACGAAGTGAAACAGCGGGTGTCCATGCTCCATTTCGCCCAATCCCCCGCGCAGGCCACCCACTACCATCGCCGCCAAACGGTGCCGCGACGATGCTCTCGCGGGGCCCCATTCACGAGGGAACCCCATGCGCGCCTGGCTGCTCACGCTCAACCAGTACTTCCCGATCCGCTACGCCACTTGGCTGCTGTGCGCTGTCGGCTTGCTGTTGTGCAGCTTCACCTGGGTGGCGTTCAACACCGGCGGCGCGCTGGCGCTGCTGTTTGCGCTGGGGCTGGGGCTGGGGCTGCGCGATGTGCTGCAGACGCGGCATTCCGTCTTGCGCAACTACCCTGTGATCGGGCATCTGCGATTTCTGCTGGAGTTCATCCGCC
>JBBRFR010000008.1:0-26380 GCA_038241485.1 Burkholderiales bacterium | reverse complement strand
CTTCTTCGTGGAGCTGGCCGACCGGGGCGGGCTGTACCGCATCGTGTCGTTCATCGTGGTGGGCCTGCTGTTGTTGCTGGTGGGCTACTTCGCGCCGGTGCCACCCAGCCGCAAGGAGAACAGCGATGTGGCGTAAAAGTTGGGCTGTCGGCTTGCTCACGATCTGCGCGGCCAGTGCGATCGCCGGTGAAGCGGCGCTGGTGCTGCAAGGCCCGGCCGTGTACCACGGGTTGCGTGTGCCGCTGGCGGTGATGGCGCAAACCCGGCTCGCTGATCTGGGCGACATCCAGGTGCTCAACGCACGCGACGAGCCGGTGCCCCACGCCTGGGTCGACGAGCCCGGCCGGCCCACGGTGCAAGAGCATCGCCAGGCCGTGCCATTTTTCAAGGCGCCGGCTGCGGCATCGGCGGTCGATGCCGCACAACAAGGTGGCTGGATCATCGACACCCGGGCTGTGAAAGGCGCGTTGCTAACGCTGCACCTGAGCGTGCCACCCGGCACGAATGGCATCTACGGCTTCGCACTGGAGCACAGCAACAACCTGCAGCAATGGCGTAGCCTCCAAAGTGCGGCGCAGCTGTTGTCACTGCAACACCAGGGCTTGCGGCTGGAGCACAACACCTTTGAGCTCGACGGCCTGCGCGCCCGCTACCTGCGCCTGCGCCCGCTGCCCGGCAGCACGCCACCGCCGCTCAGCGGCGCCCAGGTGGTGAGCGTGAGCCACCATCACACCGCGCCGCCGCTGCAATGGAGCGAGCCCATCGCGCCCAGTGAATGCAGCGCACAACACTGCGACTACACCCTGCCGCGCCACCTGCCGCTGGAGCGGCTGCAATGGCAGCTGGCGGCCGCCAACACCCTCGCGCCGATGCAGCTGCTGGTGCAATACGACAGCAGCGTCGGGGGTTCACTACAACCCGCCCGCCGGCACCGCCACCGCGATCAGCTGAAAGACACGCTCAAGGGTGTGCGCAGCAAAACCTCGCCACCACCTGCCGCTGAGGCACCGGTGTGGAGCCCGCTGCAACACACGACCGCCTATTGGCTGCGCCTGCCGCAAGGCGAAGTGCGCTCACCGGAGCTGGCGTTGAACGCCGGGCTGGTGACCCGCCTTCGCGTGCAGCCGGTGGGCGGCATGGTGCAACTGGGCGCCACACCACCAACGATCCGTGTCGGCGCGCGACCGGCGGCGCTGGTGTTCCTGGCGCGTGAGCCGCCGCCGTTTCGCTTGGCTTGGGGTGGTGAGCTGTCGACCAGCGCGTTGACCTTGGCGCAGCTGATGCCAACGCGCCAAGCCGGTGATGCCTTGCCCACCGAAACGGCAAGCGTGGTGCTCGCCGCAACGGCAGCTGCCTCTGCGACCAGCCCAGCACCCAAGGCCTCGGCGACTGCGTCAGCGACCCCTGCCCCGTCACGCAAATTTTGGCTTTGGGGTGTGCTGCTGGCCGCACTCGGTCTGATGGGTTTCATGGCCTGGTCGCTGCTGCGGCCCGGCGCCAAAACCTAAGGCCGGGGCACCGCGCTGCTGGCGGCGCTGGCGGCTCGCAGCGCAGCCGATTCGCGCTGCTTGCGCGCCAGCACCGCCACCGGCTCTGGCGACTGCTTCAAGGCGCGTCGCATGGCGCCCAGCTCGCCGCGCTGGCCGATTTCGGTCAGCTGGTTCAG
The DNA here is from genome assembly GCA_038241485.1 of Burkholderiales bacterium. GTDB lineage: Bacteria > Pseudomonadota > Gammaproteobacteria > Burkholderiales > Burkholderiaceae_C > Rhizobacter. The sequence goes on along the minus strand of JBBRFR010000008.1, from coordinate 24,714 downwards.
CGTGCGCACCAGCACCGGGCAACTCCAACTGTGGGCCGATTGCGCCTGCTCGTGCAGCTGCGTGATCGCGTCACGCTCGTCGTGCACCGCGGCCAGGCGCTCGGCCGGCCAGCCCACACGCTTGCCGATGCTGGCACCCAGGGCCACGTCGAGCAAGCTGCTGCCCTTGTTGACAAGCACCTCGGCCATGGCCGCACACACTTGCTGGCGGTTGGCGTCGCGCACATCGGCCACCGAGCAGTACTGGCTCGCCGGCACAAACGGCACCGGTGCAGCCGCTTCGATGGCCAGCACCTCGCCGGCCAAGGCCACCTTGTCGAGGATCGGCAGGTCGGAGGGCAGCCTGGCGAGGACCAGGCCGGTCAACGCGCCCCAATGGGCGTCTGACCGTGCAGCGCGCGACACTCGAAAAAACGCCTCGGCGGCGGTGGGCGCCTCGCGGCGGTCACCCGCATCGGCGGCCACGTACAACCAAGGCACGGCGTTGTCGGGGTCGAGCCGCGCCCATTGTTCTGGCGACAGCTGAAGGCAGACACCCTCTTTTCGGTGGCTTTGGCAAGCCCGCATGGCCAGCGCATACACCTGCGCCGAGCGGGTGGTCAGTGCCATGCTGGCCAGCGCGTCACGCGCCACCAGGTCGGCACGCAAGCGCTCCCCTGGGTTGGTGACATACGTGGTGCGCTGTGCGCAGGCGGCGGTGTCGCAGGCTTCGTCGGCGGGCTGCGGGCTGCCCGCATTCAACAGCAGCAAGCCGGCCGCACGTGTGACCTCATCGGAGCTGTTGGCCAGCGTGGGCAACAGCCGCTCGCGCGCACGCTGCGCTGCCAGCCGGATCGGCGCCATGTCTTTCGGCTGCCCGGCGCCGTTGGCCTTCACGCGGCCCAGGCCACAGATGTGGGTTTCGTCTGGCGCGAGTGGCGCACTGGCGACCGCGGCGGCCTGCGCGGCCGACGACGCGGCCCATGCGCCAAGCTTGGCGCTGTCGACACCCGCCAGCATTTCATTGAGCGAGGGCTTGCCGATGGACTCGACCGGCACGCCGGCCGATGCGGGCTCATCGCCCATACCCGACACCCAGGCCTGCCACACCAGCGCAGCCAATGCGACCAGGATCAAGACCACGCCCAGCCAACGTGCCCGCGAACGGGGATCGGATTCTTCGACTTCGATGTTCACACTCCCCCCTCTGCTATGGCTTCTTTGACCGCTGCCACCTGGCGGCGCGACACCACCAGCCACTCATCGACCGGGGCCACCCGCACCACCCAGCCTTCGGCGGCTTCATCGCCCTCTTCGGCCGGCAACACGCGGCGCTCCAGCGCGCGCAATGCGCGGCGGGCCACCAGGGCGTTGCGGTGAATGCGCAAAAAACGGTCGCCCAGGCGCTGCTCCAGGTCGGTGAGCGCGTCGTCGAGCACGTGGGTGTGGCTGGCGGTGCGCAGCGTCACGTACTTCAGCTCGGCCTTGAGATAGAGCACCTCTGATACCGGCACACGCACCTTGCGCCCCAGCTCGTTGACCAGGATCACCGGCGCGGCCTCGTCGCTTGCCGCCGGCTCGGCCGCGCGCGCGCCCAGGCGCTGCGCCACCCGCTGCAAGGCCGCTTGCAGGCGCTCGCGGCGCACGGGCTTGGTGAGGTAGTCGACGGCTTCGAGATCGAAAGCCTGCAACGCATGCTCGGCATGCGCTGTCACGAACACGATGGCCGGCGGTTTGGGCAGCTGGCGCAGGCGCGCGGCAAGCTGGGTGCCGTCGGGCCCGGGCATGTGAATGTCGAGCAGCACCAAGTCGCATTCGTTGGCACCAATCCAGGCCAGCGCCTGGCCGCTGTTGCCGGCCTCGCCCACCACCCGTGCCTTGGGTGAGGCGCACTCGCCCACCAGGCTGCGCAGGCGCAAGCGCGCGAGCTCTTCATCGTCGACCACCAGGACTCTGAGTTCTTCACTCATGGCATGCATCAAAGAGGGATCACAATTTGCACACGAAACACATCACGCTCCAGGCGCGTTTCGAACTGGGCCGCCACGTCGTGCATCAGCCGCAGGCGCTCGCGCACGTTGCGCAGGGCGATGCCGTTGCCAGGCCGTGAGGCTTGCTTGGGCAAGGTGTTGACGATGCTCACCACCGCATGGGAGCGTTTCACCCGCGTGCGGATGCGGATCACGCCGCCATCGGCCGCCGGCTCCACACCATGGCGCACCGCGTTTTCGACCAGCGGCTGCAGCAGCAGAGGCGGCACCCGCGCGGCACCGGCGTCGTCGTCAAGCTCCCAGCTCACCTGCAATCGATCGCCAAAGCGCACCTGCTCGATGGCCAGGTAGCGCTGCGCCAGCGCCACCTCGTCGGCCAGGCTCACCGACTCGCCGCTCTCGGTGAGTGCCACCCGAAACAGCTCGGCCAGGTCTTCGAGCAGGTGCTCGGTGCGCGCCGGGTCGAGCCGCGCGAGCGTGATCGCGGTGTTGAGCGTGTTGAACAAGAAGTGCGGGCGAATGCGCGACTGCAGCTCGGCCAGCCGCGCCGTGGTGTCGGCCGGCAGGCGCGCGCGGGCGCGCAGCGTGAGCCAGTAAAACAGCGCCGCAGCCAGCGCCGCGCCACCCAGCAAAGGCGCCACCCACGGCACACCACCGCCGAGCAGGCCCAGGCCTCCCATCGCCTGCAGCCCCCAGCCAAACCCGCCGCTCAGCGCGCCCAGGCCCACCGCCACCACCCATTGCGCAGCCGTTGACCAACGCACCAGCGTGCGCTTGAGCAAACAGGCCACCACCAGCCACAACAGCACCGCCGGCAAGGCCATGCTCGCCGCCACGGCCAGCAGCGTCAGCCAGGCCTTGAAGTCGGCCGATGCAAACGACACCCCCACCGCCAGCGTGATGTGCACAAACAGCAAGGCGCGCAGCACCACGCCCACGTGGCACACATCAAAGGCCGAGCCCGCGCCTGGGGGGCCGAGGGCGGAGGTTTCGAACGGGCCAAAGCCGGTCGGGCCGAAGATGCTGCTGCTCTGCAACGAATCTCGGGAGCGTGTGGACTCCGGCCCCAGGCTGGCCGGGCGGCTGCTCTTGACGGAAGCGTCTTGGGGGTGGGGTTCTGCCATGGGGTGCCGAATAGAATCGGGCGCTGCACTGGTCTTGCAGCGCATTGTCGCCAAGTCCCGTCGCTCGGCAACACGGCCTACCAAGCGTTACACCCGTCTCCTTCCCCCCGAATCGCTCATGTCTGACAACCAACTCGACAAAAAATCCCAAGCGTGGTCTGCGCTCTTCTCAGAGCCCATGAGCGAGCTGGTCAAGCGCTACACCTCGAGCGTGTTCTTCGACAAACGCATGTGGAAGGCCGACATCGCTGGCAGCCTGGCCCACGCCGACATGCTGGCCGCGCAAGGGGTGATCGCAGCAACCGACCTGGCAGACATCCAGCGTGGCATGGCGCAGATCACACAAGAGATCGAAGCTGGCGCCTTCGAATGGAAGCTTGACCTCGAAGACGTGCACCTCAACATCGAAGCCCGCCTCACCACCCTGGTCGGCGACGCCGGCAAACGCCTGCACACCGGCCGCTCGCGCAACGACCAGGTCGCAACCGACGTGCGGCTGTGGCTGCGCGACGAGATCGACACCATCACGCCGCTGCTCCAGGCGATGCAGCTCGCGCTGGTGGAGGTGGCCGAGAAAAACGTCAACACCATCTTGCCGGGCTTCACCCACATGCAGGTGGCGCAACCGGTGAGCTTTGCGCACCACCTGCTCGCCTACGTTGAGATGTTTGCCCGCGACACCGAGCGCCTGGCCGACGTGCGCAAGCGTGTGAACCAGTTGCCGCTGGGCGCCGCTGCGCTGGCCGGCACCAGCTACCCGCTCGACCGCGAGCGTGTGGCCAAGACCCTGGGCTTCGACGGCGTGTGCCAGAACAGCCTCGACGCCGTGAGCGACCGCGACTTCGCGCTGGAGTTCGCATCGTTCGCCTCGATCACCATGGTGCACGTGTCGCGCCTGAGTGAAGAGATCGTGCTGTGGATGAGCCAGAACTTCGGCTTCATCGACCTCGCCGACCGTTACTGCACCGGCTCGTCGATCATGCCGCAGAAGCGCAACCCCGATGTGGCCGAGCTGGCGCGTGGCAAGAGCGGCCGGGTGGTCGGCCACCTGATGGGCCTGCTCACCCTGATGAAGGGCCAGCCGCTCACCTACAACAAAGACAACCAGGAAGACAAAGAGCCGCTGTTCGACACCGTCGACACCGTGCGCGACACGCTGCGCATCATGGCCGAGATGGTGGGCGGAATCATCGTGAAAGAAGACGCGATGGAGCGTGCCGCCCTCAAGGGCTACGCCACCGCCACCGACCTCGCCGACTACCTGGTGAAAAAGGGCCTGCCCTTCCGCGACGCCCACGAAACGGTGGCCCATGCCGTGAAGGCCGCCATCGCCCAAGGCAAAGACCTGAGCGAGCTGCCGCTGGCCACACTGCAAGGCTTCAACGCGGCGATCACCGACGACGTGTTCGGCGTGTTGAGCCTGCACGGCTCACTGAACGCGCGCAACGTGCTGGGCGGCACCGCGCCGGTTCAGGTGCGCGCGCAGATTGCGCGGCACAAGGCGCGCCTGAGCTGAGCCCGAGCGCATTCACCGGCACGCCTCCTGAGTAAGGTCAACCCATGAATCGAACCCGACGCCTCGCCCTCGCCGCCACGGCCCTCACCCTCGCGGGTTGTTCGGCCGGGCTCAACAAGCTCACGCCGTCGTCCACCTACACGCTAACCGGTGGTGTGAACTACGGATCGCTGCCGCGCCAGCAACTCGACATCTACCAACCCACCGGCACCGCGCCAGCGGGCGGCTGGCCGGTGGTGGTGTTCTTTTACGGCGGCTCGTGGAACTGGGGCGCTCGCGCCGAATACCAGTTCGTCGGTGAGGCCCTGGCCTCACGCGGTGTGCTCACGCTGGTGGCCGACTACCGGCTCTACCCCGAGGTGCGTTACCCGGCCTTTCTGGAAGACAGCGCCCTGGCGGTGGCCTATGGCCTGCGTGAGGCCAAGCGGCTCGGCGGCAACCCCAAGCGGGTATTCGTGATGGGGCACAGCGCGGGTGCCTACAACGCGGCCATGCTGGCGCTCGACGAACGTTGGCTCCAAGCCGCGGGGCAGTTACCCGCGGCACTTGCGGGCTGGGTGGGGCTGGCCGGGCCCTACGACTTCTTGCCGATCACCAACGTCGATGTAAAGCCGGTGTTCAACCACCCCAACTACCCGGCTGGCTCGCAGCCGTTGGAGTACGTGCGCCGAGGCGCGCTGCCGGTGTTCCTGGGGGCGGCGCGAGATGACAAACTGGTCAACCCGCAGCGCAACACCGTGGGGCTGGCGACCCGGCTGCAGGCGGCCGACGTGCCCGTCACGCTCAGGCTTTACGAAGGGGTCAACCACGTGACCCTGGTCGCATCGATGGCGTGGTCGCTGCGATGGATGTCGCCGGTGCTTGACGATGTCGTGGGCTTTGTGAAGCGAGATGAGCTTGCGTTGAAGTAACACGCATCGAAATCAACCGTTCGGTGTTGGGGTGTCGAAGGGTCATGCGTTTGTTGCTCGTCTTGTGCACTGCGTGAGGCCGCGCCGGGTGTTCTGCCCGACCCGCAAAGACCGAGCAGCGCAGAGCAGTCGGCGCTGGGCCGACCGGCGACGAGGGTGCCCTTCTCTTTGGTGACTTTCTCTTGGGCAAGCAAGAGTTCGCGCAGCGGGGGTTCGCTCACTTCGCGCAGCGAAGTTATGCGAACACCAAAGTTACTGCCCTGTCGGGGGCATATCCCGACGCACCCGCTCGAAGTACGAAGAAACACCCACGCGACAGCGGCACAAGGCTTCGATACGCGAAGCGGACCCAGTCCTGAGCCCCGTCGAAGGGTCAGCCCGAACGGTTGGGTGGTGCCCGAGCGGAGGCTGAAGAGCGGTCCGAACGGTTGCTTGTTTCCGCACACAGGAGAAGAGCGATCCAAACAGAGGGTAGCCCGCGCACAAGAAAAGAGCCGCCCGCAGGCGGCTCTCTTCAAACCCAGAACGAAGCCCAGCAACCTCAGTCGGACGCGCCGATCACGTCGCCAAAACCTTCCCACTGCGTACCGGTGAACTTGGCCAGCTGGCCTTGTTCGATCGGGAAGTAGTCGGTGCCACTCGTGTTGACCACCATGCCAGGCAGCAGCAAGGGCAACTTCAGGTTCTTCAGGTTAGCGGCCTGCTTCATCACGTTTTCACGTGTCAGGTCGTTGCCGCACTGCTTCAGGATCTGCACCATGGTTTGGGCCGTCAGGTAGCCGTACATGTTGCTCGCGTCCTTGGGGTCACCGTCGCGGTAGTAACGGGCCATGAAGGCACGCCACTCCAGCATGGCCGGGTCGTTCTTCCACTGCGGGTCGTTCGGGTCCTTGTAGTACTGCAGGGTCATCAGCCCCACCGACTTGTCAAGGCCGGCCGGCGTGAGCACCGAGCCGATCGAGGCGGCCACGTTGTTCACGATGTGCAGCGGCTTCCAGCCCGAGTCATAGGCCTTGCGGATGGCCTGCGCGCCAAACTTCGGCGTGGTGATGTTGATGAAGGTGTCGGCACCCGAAGCCTGCAAGGTGATGATTTGCGAGTCGACCGTCGGGTCAGAGACCTCGTAGGTGGCTTCCTTGACGATCATTGACGCGCCCTTGGCGCCCAGGCCGTCTTTCACGCCCTTGAACACGTCTTTGCCGTAGTCATCGTTTTGGTACAGCACGGCGATCTTGGCGTTGGGCTTGTTCTTCAACAGCCACTTCGCGTAGATCATGCCCTCGGACTGGTAGCTCAGGTTGAAGCCGATGGTCCAGGGGAAGTTCTTCGGGTCACCCCACTTGGTGGCGCCGGTGGCCAGCATCAGGTGCGGCACCTTCTTGGCGTTGATGTACTTGTGGATGGCGCTGTTGGGCGCGGTGCCCAAGGTGTTGAACAGGGCCAGCACTTCTTCTTGTTCGACCAGCTTGCGCACCTGCTCCACGGTTTTGGGCGGGCTGTAGCCGTCGTCGACGCTGAGCAGGTTGATCTTGCGGCCGTTGACGCCGCCTTGATCGTTGAGCATCTTGAAGTAGGCCATGTGCACCTTGCCGATGGTGGCGTAGGCCGAAGCCGGGCCGCTGTAAGGCATGGTCTGGCCGAGCTTGATCTCTTTGTCGGAAGCGCCCGGGCCGTACTTGGCCTGTGCAGACGCGTTCACGTGGACCAGTGAGACGGCAAGCGTGGCACACGCCGCCGCCCACTGCGCAAGTTTCAAGTTTCTCGATGTCATGTTGCTTCCTTTCAAACTGTCAAAAACACACTGGAGAGGCCGTGTATGCACTCAACGCGTCCGGCCACGCTGGGGGCTTACTGATTTACCCGCCTTCGTAGAAACCGAGCCTTCACGATGCGCACAAAGCCCGCCACACCTGTGGGCATCACGTACATGAAGACGATCAAGAACACACCGTAGATGGCCCAAGGCGCGGCCTTGGAGATTTCGTCGGCCACGTTGGGAATGAACTGGATGAAGAGCGCGCCATACACCGCGCCAGAGATCGACGACAAGCCACCGATCACCACCCCGATGAAGAGCGTGAACGACAAGAAGATTCCAAACGAATCGGGCGCCACGAACTGCACCACGATGGCCCCCAGCGCGCCAGCGATGCCGGTGTAAAGCGCCGACACACCAAAGGTGAGCGACTTGTACATGGCGGTGTTCACCCCCATGGCCTGCGCCGCCACGGGCTGGTCGCGAATGGCCACCATCGCGCGGCCCACACGGCCACGCAGCAGATTCCAGGCGATGAAGAAGAGCAGCACCGTCCAGGCCAGCACAAAGAAGTACAGCCACTGGTCTTGCGAGATCTTCAGCCACTCGGGCGGCTCGGGCTTGATGATCACCAGGCCTTGTGAGCCGCCGGTCCAGTGTTCGAACGCCTTGTGTTTCAGGATCTGCGGCATGGCGATGCCGAGCGCGAGCGTGGCGATGGACAAGTACAGGCCCTCAAGCCGCAACGCCGGCAGACCGAACAAGAACCCCGCAGCCAGACAGATCACCCCCGCAATGGGAATGGTCAGCCAGTACGGCACGCCGCCTTTGTCCATCAGGATGGCGGCCGTGTAGGCCCCGATGGCATAAAACGCGCCGTGGCCGAGCGAAATCTGCCCGTTGAAGCCCATCAGCATGTTCAGGCCCAGGATGGCGATGGCATAGGCCAGGGCCAGGGTCAGCTGGAACACGCGGTAGTTGGCGATGAAGAAGGGCAGCACGCAGATGCCGACCAGCAGCAGGCCAAGGCCGATGAGCTGGTTGCGGCTGAGCGCGGGTTTGTGGGTGCTTGTGGTCATGTCGGGCTTCCCGCCGGGCCGCCCCAAGGCAGGCCAGCGCGCCCTCGGGGGGCAGTGAACGAAGTGAGCGTGGGAGCTGTCATGTCACACCCTTGAGACGTGGACTTTGCCGAACAGGCCGGAAGGCCGGATCAGCAACACGGTGACGATGAGGATCAGCGCGATGGTGAACTTGAGCTCGTTGCCGAGATACGTGCCGACCACGTTTTCCAGCACACCGACGATGAAGCCGCCAACCACTGCCCCGCCGGGGCTGTCGATACCACCGAGCAGAGCGGCGGCAAAGGCGTAGAGCAACACGCCGCCCATCATGTTGGGCTCGAGGTAGACGATGGGCGCGATCATGATGCCGGCCACACCGCCGATGGCCGCAGCCAGGCCCCAGCCCAGCGCCAGCATCCAGCCCACCCGCACACCGACCAGGCGGCTCGACACCGGGTTTTGCGCGGCAGCGCGCATCGCCAAACCCAGCGGCGTGAAGCGAAAGAAGACAAACAGCGCCAGCAGCAACACCAGCGTGATGCCCATCGAGCCCAGCTCATGCGACGACATGTAGACGTTGCCAAACAGCGGCTTCTCCGGGAAGGGGCTGGGGAAGGGTTTGATGGTGTACGAAAACACCCAGCCGGCCACGCTGTTGAAGATGACCAGCAAGCCGATGAACACCGTGACGACCGAGAGTACCGGCGCGTTTTCGACCGGTCGGATGATGACCCGCTGGATCACGATGCCGGCGACGAATGACAGGCTCACCGTGAGCAGGAAGGCCGCCCAGTACGACATGCCCGACTGCAGCAGAGTCCACGCCAGGTAGGTAGAGAACATCGCCATTTCTCCTTGGGCGAAGTTCACTTGGTGCGTGGCCTGGTAAATCATCACCAGGGCCAACGCCATGCTGGCGTAGATGCCCCCGGTGGCCAGGCCCGAGAGAATTTGATGGATCAGCAGGTCCATGGATCAGAAGCCCAGGTAAGAGCGGCGAACCGATTCGTCATTGCGAATCGACTCCGAGGTTCCGGAGATGACCACGCGGCCGGTCTCCAGCAGGTAGGCGTGGTCGGCCAGCTTGAGCGCGAGCGAAGCGTTTTGCTCCACCAGCAGCATGCTGATGTGATCCTTTTCGTTGATGGCTTTGAAGATGCTGAACATCTCTTGCACCACGAGCGGCGCGAGGCCGAACGAGGGCTCGTCGAGCAGCAACAGGCGTGGCCGCAACATCAACGCACGCGACACCGCGAGCATCTGCTGCTCACCGCCTGACAGCGTGCCGGCCTGCTGCTTGCGGCGCTCTTTCAGACGCGGAAAGTAGGTGTACATGCGCTCGCAGTCGAGCGGCACCTCGGCGCGGTCTTTGCGCGTATAGGCACCCAACGCCAGGTTTTCTTCGACCGTGAAGTTGAGGAAGGTGCCACGACCATCGGGCACGTGGGCCACGCCCATGCGCACGATGCTCTCGGTCGCCTTGCCATCGATGCGCTCACCACCGAGCAGCACCTCACCCTGCGCCTTGACCATGCCGCACACGGCACGCAAGGTGGTGGTTTTGCCGGCACCGTTGGCACCGAGGATGGTGGTGATGCCGCCGGTCTTGACGTCAAAATCCAGGCCGTGCAAGACCTTGGTCGGGCCATAGCCGGCGTGCAGGCCACGCACTTGAAGCAGGATGTCGCTCATGTCAGCCCCTCGCCCGTGGAGTACCCCAGTCGATCCCCCGAGGGGATGAGCCCGGCTTCGGGCGGCCGTGCGCTCGGGCTCATGCTTCTGTCCCCAAGTAAGCGCTGATCACATCGGCATTGCCCTGCACCTCGGCCGGCGTGCCGTCGGCGATCTTGCGGCCGAAGTTGAGGGCCACCACTTGGTCAGACACGCGCATCACCAGGTTCATGTGGTGCTCCACCAAGAGGATGGTCAGCTTGAGCTCGGCGCGGATGTGGCGCAGCAGCTCCATCAGCGCTTCGACCTCTTCGTGGTTCAGGCCGCCCGCCGGCTCGTCGAGCAGCAAGAGCTTGGGCTGGGTGATCAGCGCGCGCGCCAGCTCGACCCGCTTCTGGGTGCCAAACGGCAGGTCGGCGACAGGCGTCTCACCCACTGCGCCAAGATCGAGCAGTGCAATGATTTGCTCAACGTGGGCACGCAGGCGGTCTTCTTCGCGGCGCACATGCGGCAAGCGCAACGCGTTGGCGAGGTAACCGGTGCTGGTGCGGCTGTGGCCACCCAGCAGCACGTTTTGCCGCACGCTCATCGTGCGAAACAGCGCCAGATTCTGGAAGGTGCGGCCGATGCCCAGCGAGGCAATGCCGTGTGGCGGCGTGGCAGTGAGCGAGGTGCCCTCGAAATTGATCTGCCCTTCGCTGAAGTTGTAGAGGCGCGAAAGGCAATTGAACAGCGTGGTCTTGCCCGCGCCGTTGGGCCCGATCAGCCCGACGATCTTGCCGCCGGTGACCGAAAACGTGACCTTGTCCAAGGCCGTGATGCCGCCGAAACGCACGGTCACGTCAGTGACGTCCAGCAGCGGCGGTGTGGTGCGCGCGTCGATTCGATCTCTCCCGTTTGCCAACCAGCTTGTTCTGCAGAGCGAAACAGAGGTCTGTTATTCGCCCAGGCAGAACGCCAAGAAGCGTCATTTTTAGTGTGGAAAGCCACACAGCGGGAGAGGGGTCTTTCCCCTAAGGGGCTGCCCAGGGAGTTGTTGTCCTAGGCTTCAGTTCCGCTTTGCAGAATCAGGGACGGTCGGCCGCAGGGCCGCCCCAAGGCCAGGCCGGCGCCCCTCGGGGGCAGGAGTGAAACGACTGGGGGCTCACCTCAATGCGCTTGATCCCAGTTTGGGCCGACGCCTACTTCGGCGAGCAGCGGCACTTTCAATGTGGCCACGCCGGCCATCAAACGCGGGATTTCAACGCGCGCCCACTCAAGCTCGGCCTCGGGCACTTCGAACACCAGTTCGTCGTGCACCTGCATCACCATCAGCGTGCTGCGCTGTTGTGCGTCGAGCGCGGCCTGCACCGCAATCATCGCGAGCTTGATCAGGTCGGCCGCCGTGCCCTGCATCGGCGCGTTGATCGCCTGGCGCTCGGCGCCGGCCTTGCGCGGGCCGTTGCCGCCATTGATCTCGGGCAGGTAGATGCGCCGACCAAACAGCGTTTCAACATAACCGCGTTCTTTGGCCGAGGCCTTGGTGTCGTCCATGTACTGCTTCACGCCGGGGTAACGCGCGAAGTAACGCTCGATGTACTGCGAGGCCGCGCCTCGCTCGATGCCCAGGCTCTGCGCCAGGCCAAACGCGCCCATGCCGTAGATGAGCCCGAAGTTGATCGTCTTGGCATAACGCCGCTGCTCGCTGGTGACGGCCGCGGGCTCGATGCCAAACACCTCGGCCGCGGTGGCGCGGTGCACGTCCAGGCCTTCGGCAAAGGCCTTGAGCAGGTTCGCTTCACTGCTGATGTCGGCCATGATGCGCAGCTCGATCTGCGAGTAGTCGGCGCTCAGGATCACGTGGCCTGGCGGCGCGATGAAGGCCTCGCGCACACGCCGGCCTTCGGCGGTGCGGATGGGGATGTTCTGCAGGTTGGGGTCGTTGCTCGACAAACGCCCCGTCACCGCCACCGCCTGCGCATAGTTGGTGTGCACCCGGCCGGTGTGGGGGTTGATCATCAGCGGCAGCTTGTCGGTGTAGGTGCCTTTCAGCTTGGAGAGCGAGCGGTGCTCCAGCAGCTTGGCGGGCAGCGGGTAATCCTCGGCCAGCTTGTCGAGCACTTCTTCGTCGGTGCTGGGTGCGCCGCTTGCCGTCTTCTTGATCACCGGCAGGCCGAGCTTACCGAACAAGATCTCGCCAACCTGCTTCGGTGAACCCATGTTGAAGGGCTGGCCGGCAAGTTCATGGGCTTCTTTTTCGAGCGCCAGCATGCGCTCGCCGAGTTGCTGGCTTTGGTGCGCGAGCAAGGCCGAGTCGATCAGCACACCATTGCGCTCGATGCGCTGCAAAATCGCCGCCACTGGCATCTCGATCTGTTCGTACACGTAGCGCAGGCCGGTGTCGGCCTCGACCTGCGGCCACAGCGACTGGTGCACCTGCAGCGTCATCTCGCTGTCTTCACACGAGTATTGCGACGCCTTTTCGATGTCGACCTGAGCAAACGGGATCTGGTGTGCCCCCTTGCCGCACACGTCTTCATAACTCAGGCCGCTGCGGCCCAGGTGGCGCAGGGCCAGGCTCTCCAAGCTGTGCGGCTTGTGCGCTTCGAGCACATAACTTGCCAACAAGGTGTCGTGCACATAACCGCGCACGGTGATGCCGGCGTTGGCCAGCACATGGCTGTCGTACTTGATGTTCTGGCCGAGCTTGGGCGCGTCGGCGTTTTCGAGCCAAGGTTTCAGACGGGCCAGCACGGCGTCCACCGGCAGCTGCTCCGGTGCTCCGGCGTAGCTGTGGCGCAAGGGGATGTAGGCGGCTTCGCCCGGGCTCACGCTGAACGAGAGGCCGACGATCTGCGCGCGCATGCCGTCGAGCGAATCGGTTTCGGTGTCGAGCGCGACCAGCGGCGCCGACTCGGCTTTGGCGATCCAGCGCGCGAGATCTTGCAGCGTCAGCACGGTTTCGTAAGCGCGGTTGGGCGTGTGCACTTCGGCCGCAGGCGCGGGGTCGCTGAACATGTCCCCCTGCGGTGTGGGGCTCGGCACTTTGGTTGCTGCAGCGGCGGGCGCGGGCGGTGTGCTCGCCGGGGTTTCCAGCTCGCGCTTCCAGGTCTTGAAGCCAAAGCGGTTGTAAAAACCCAGCAGGGCCACTTTGTCGACCGGCTTCAGCGCCAGCTCGTCAAACGAGGGCCAGCCGGGCACATGGCCTTGCAGCTCGCAGTCGGTCTTTACGGTCACCAGCTTGCGGCCGGTGGGCAGCCAGTCGAGGGCCTTGCGCAGGTTTTCGCCGGCCACGCCCTTGATCTTGTCGGCGGCGTCGATCACACCTTGCAGCGAGCCGTATTCAGCAATCCACTTGGCAGCCGTCTTGGGGCCGACCTTTTCGACACCGGGCACGTTGTCGACGGCATCGCCCATCAGCGTGAGGTAGTCGACGATGCGATTCGGTGGCACGCCAAACTTGTCGGCCACAGCTTGTTCGTTGAGCCGCTCGTTGCTCATGGTGTTCATCAAGCTCACGTGCTCGTTGACGAGCTGCGCGAGGTCTTTGTCGCCGGTGGAGATCACCACTTTCTGCCCTGCCTTGGCCGCCAGCTCCGACAAGGTGCCGATCACATCATCGGCCTCGACACCCGGCACCGTGAGCACCGGCCAGCCGAGCAGCCTGACCACCTCATGGATGGGCTCGATCTGCTGCACCAGCGGCTCGGGCATCGGTGAGCGCTGGGCCTTGTACTCGGGGTACCAATCGTCGCGAAAGGTCGGGCCCTTGGCGTCAAACACACACACGGCGTGCGACGGTTTCACGTCTTGCACCGCCTTCTTCATCATCGCCACCATGCCGTGGATGGCGCCGGTGGGCACACCCTCGGGCCCACGCAAATCGGGCAGCGCGTGGTAGGCGCGGTAGAGGTAGCTGGAGCCATCGACCAGCAGCAGCGGGCCATCGTTTGGTGAGAGCAGATCGTTCATGGGCGGGATTGTCGGGGAAGTGCGCGGCGGCCCCCCCCTGTGGGTGTGCCCCCCCCCCAGCGGGCTTGGCGACGCACAGCGCGGCCTCTAGCCTGCACGCTTTGTTTGACATCTGCACCCACCATGCCGCACCCCACCTCACCCCGCCGCAGCTTGCTCATCGCCTTCGGCGCATGGCTGCTGGCACCCCGCATCGGCCACGCCCAAGCCCGGCCCTTGATGTTGGCCAACGTCTACCGCCCGGAGCTGCCGCTCGCCGATTACTGGGTCAGCGAAAAGTACGACGGCGTGCGGGCCTACTGGGACGGCACCCAGCTCTGGACACGCCAGGGCCACCGCATCCAGGCACCGGCCTGGTTCACCGCGGGCTGGCCCACGCAGCCGCTGGACGGCGAGCTGTGGGCAGGGCACGGGCGCTTCACGGCGGCCTCATCCGCCGCCGCCCGAGATGAGCCCGACGACGCGGCCTGGCGCGAGCTGCGCTACATGGTGTTTGACCTGCCGGCACACCCTGGCCGCTTTGACCAACGCTTGCCCGAGCTGCAGCGCCTGCTGGCCGCGCACCAGGCCCTGTGGCTGCAGGCCGTGCCACAACACAAGCTGGCGAACGAAACGGCACTGCAGGCCCTGCTTCACCAAACCGTGCGCGCTGGCGGCGAAGGGCTGATGCTCCACCGCGGCGCATCGCTCTACCGCGGCGAGCGCAGCGACAACCTGCTCAAGCTCAAGCAGCACCTCGACGCCGAAGCCACCGTGATCGGGCATGTGCCGGGCAAAGGCAAATACCGGGGCATGCTGGGTGCGCTGCAGGTGCAGACGCCGAATGGCCTGAAGTTCAAGCTGGGCAGCGGGCTGCGTGACGCCGATCGACTGTCGCCACCGCCAGTCGGCAGCCAGGTCACCTACCGCTACCTGGGCCAGCACCCCGACGGCGCGCCACGCTTTGCGAGCTTTGTGCGGGTGCGGGTTGATTGACGGCCAACCACGCACGCCACCATCAGATGCATCGCATTTGCACTACACTGCCGCCATGAAATCTGCCACCCTGCCTTCCGTGCGCATTGAAGCGGCGCTGCGCGAAGAAATCGAACGCGCCCTCAACGAAGGCGAGAGCCTGTCGACGTTTGTCGAAACCTCGGTGCGCGAGAGTTTGCGCCGCCGCCTCGAGCAGGCGGAGTTCGTCAAACGCGGCTTGGCGTCGCTCAAGGCCGCTCAGAAAAGCGGCCACTATGTCAGCGCCGAGACCGCTGTGCGCCAGCTCGAAGACCGTCTGACCCAGGCAAAGGCCACACAAGCCCGCCGCGCCGCCTCGAAGGGATGAGCTATTCGGTCTTGCTGACACCCGAAGCACTGAGCGACCTGGAGCGCTTGTTCGAGTTTGTGCTGGAGCGCGAGTTGGCACGAGACGACGGTGATCTGGCACTGGTCGAAAAGGCCTTGTCGGCCATCCAGGCCGGGATGCAAGTGCTGGAGCGTTTCCCGTTCACCTGCCGCAAGGCTGCGGGCACGCCGTTTCTGCGCGAGCTGGTCATCCCCTTCGGCAACACCGGCTATGTGGCGCTGTTCGAAGTGCGGGATCACCAGACCGTCGTTGTAGGCGCGGTTCGCCATCAACGCGAAGACGACTATCACTGACACGGCCTCGTTCGGGTGAGCCCGCAGCCGGCCTCACCCGCTGCCTACAATCCGACCCATGATGTTCCCGCCCCCGACCCTCGGCGCAGCGCTACGCCGGCACTGACATGGCCGTCTTCACCGAAGTTTCTTTCGATACCGCCGCCGATTTGTTCAGGCGGCTCGCCGTAGGCGAACTAACCGCCCTCAAAGGCATCGCCTCCGGCATCGAAAACACCAACTACTTTGCCGACACCGCGCAAGGCCGCTACGTGCTCACGCTGTTCGAGCGCCTGACCTTCGAGCAGCTGCCCTTCTACCTGCACCTGATGAAGCACTTGGCGCAGCACGGCGTGCCGGTGCCCGAGCCGCAGGCCGATGCGAGCGGTGAAATCTTGCACACGCTGTGCGGCAAGCCTGCGGCGGTGGTCAACCGCCTCGCCGGCAGCCATCAGCTCGCCCCCGACGTGAGCCACTGCGAAAGCGTTGGCGCCATGCTCGCACGCATGCACCTGGCAGGCGCCGACTACGGCCTCCACCAGCCCAACCTGCGCGGCCTGGCGTGGTGGGTCGAGACGGTGCCCGTGGTCGCACCGCATCTCAGCCCCGAGCTGCGCGAGCTGGTCGAAAGCGAGCTCGCCTATCAGCAGCAAGTCGCCGCCTCGGCGGCCTATGCCGCCCTGCCGCGCGGCCCCATCCACGCCGACCTGTTCCGCGACAACGTGATGTTCGAAGGCCACCAGCTCACCGGCTTCTTCGACTTCTATTTCGCCGGCGTCGACACCTTCCTGTTCGATATCGCCGTGTGCCTCAACGACTGGTGCACCGATCTCGAGAGCGGCCGCCTCGCCGAAGAGCGCGCCGTGGCCTTCGTCGCCGCCTACAACGCGGTGCGCCCGCTTGGCTCAGGCGAGCGCCGCCTCATGCCGGCGCTGATGCGCGCCGCCGCGCTGCGCTTCTGGGTGTCGCGGTTGTGGGACTATCACCTGCCGCGCGACGCCGCCGTGCTCACCGCACATGACCCCGCACACTTTGAGCGTGTGCTCGCGCACCGGGTCACTGAACCCTGGCACCCTGCCCTGATCTGATCTGACACCCATGAAACTTCAAATCGTTCCCGCCAGCCGTGGGGCGCAGTGGGTGCGCCAGGGCTTCGCCGTGTTTTTCAGCCGACCGCTGGCGTTCATGGGCTTGTTCGGGCTGTGGCTGCTGGGCACGCTGGTGGCTCAGCTGTTGCCCTGGGTCGGCTTCTTGCTCGTCTGGGGCACCTTGCCCTTGGTCACGCTGGGCTTCATGCTGGCCACGCAGCAGGCGCTGCAAGGCCACTTTCCCACCTTGAAGGTGTTCGTGACCCCGTTGCGCGGCACGCCGCAACAAAAGCGCGCGTTGTGGCAGCTGGGGGCGGTCTATGCCGCGGCGATGCTCTGCGTGGCGCTCATTTATGTGTTGATCGACGGGGGCCGATTTCAGACCGGCATGCAAGCGGCGGTGACCGGCGGCCAGGCCAACCCCGAGAGCCTGAACGTGCTCTTCGCCGACGACCGTGTGCAGCTCAGCCTGCTGTGGATCACGGCCGCCATCAGCCTGCTCAGCCTGCCGTTCTGGCACGCACCAGCGCTGGTGTACTGGGGTGGCCAGCCGGCCACCAAGGCGATCTTCTTCAGCACCGTGGCCTGCTGGCGCAACAAGGGGGCGTTTGCCGTTTATGCCCTCACCGGGGCGGGCGCCTTGACGGCCTTGGCCTTTGCCAGCGCGCTGCTGATGCTGTTGCTCGGCCAGCCGGGGCTGGCGGTGCTTGTGATCCCGCCGCTGGGGTTCGCCTTCTACGCGGTGTTCTACGCCTCGCTGTTTTTCACCTTCGTCGATTGCTTCGAGATGCCTCCCCTCCTTGCCGCAGAGGGCACCCTTCCATGAGCACACCCCAGAAGATCGCCCTTGTCACCGGCGCGGGCACCGGCATCGGCAAGGCCAGCGCGCTGGCGCTGTTGCGCGCTGGTTATGGCGTGGTGCTGGCCGGGCGCCGCGCCGAGCTGCTGCACAAGGCGGTGGCCGATGCGGGCGATCTGGGCCAGCACGCCCTGGCCGTGCCCACCGACGTGGGCAACCCCGATTCGGTGAAGGCCTTGTTCGAACAAACGCAGGCGCGCTTTGGCCGCCTCGACTTGCTGTTCAACAACGCTGGCACCGGCACACCGCCGATGCCGCTCGAAGACCTGAGCTATGCGCAGTGGAAGGCGGTGGTTGACGTCAACCTCACTGGCGCTTTCTTGTGCACCCAGCAAGCCTTTCGCTTGATGAAAAACCAGTCGCCGCGAGGTGGTCGCATCATCAACAACGGCTCGATCTCGGCCCACGCACCGCGGCCCTTCACCGCGCCTTACACCGCCACCAAACACGCCATCACCGGGCTGACCAAGTCGACCTCGCTCGACGGCCGTGCCTACGACATCGCCTGCGGCCAGATCGACATCGGCAACGCCGCCACCGAGATGACCGAGCGCATGGCCCGGGGCGTTCTTCAACCCAACGGCCAGATGATGGTCGAGCCGCGAATGGATGTGGAGCACGTGGCCAACGCTGTTGTGCACATGGCCGCGCTACCGCTTGAGGCCAATGTGCAGTTCATGACCATCATGGCCACCAAGATGCCCTACGTGGGGCGCGGCTGAAGCGACGGCAAGCGGTTGCGGGCGTGAAAAGGGAGACGAAAAAAAGCCGCGGACGACAAGCCCGCGGCCAACTCTCTCGCTTCGTAGTCGATCCGCTCGTTCAGCTGCCGACGCGGCCACCCTTGTCTTTGGTGATGGCCACCGTCGCCGAGCGTGGTCGTGCCATGGCACCGCCTGCGCCGTAGCCGGCGTTGCCGGGCCAGTGGCTGGGGTAACGGGTGGGGTCGGCAATGTCGGCCACGCTGGCCAGCGCCTCGCCCGGGTGCTGAATGTTGACGAACAGCGTCTCACCGTCGGGCGTCTCGGCACAGCCGGTGATCTCGCAGTCGACCGGGCCGACCAAGAAGCGCTTCAGCGTGTCGGCGGCGGGCTTCTTGCCGACATAGGTGTCGACGCTCATCATCGACCCGTCAGCGCGGGCGAAGTTGAGCGTGGTTCTGGCACCATCACCCACCTTGCCCGGCACGGCGGCCAGCATCATGCAGTTCGTCACATCGGTGAACGAGCCGTCGTCGGTCTGGATCCAGCACAGGCCGGTGTTCTTGCTGAACCACAGGCCGTCGGGGCTGGAGAAGTCCTGATCCGCGGTCAGCGCCGACACGTTGATGTTGGTGTTGCCCTCGGTCGACTCGGCGCCGAACAGGTACACGTCCCAGCTGAAACCGGTGGCCGTGGCCTCGCCGCCCATTTCGGCCATGCGGATGATGTGGCCGTTGACGTTGCCCGGCGAGTTCGACGACGCCGTGACACCGTTGCTCTGCAGTTCGCGATAGGCACGCGGGTTGGCCGCATCCAGCGCCAGCTGCGAACCCGTGGGCTCGATGCGGCGGTTGGCGTTGTTCGTGAGCGTGTAATAGATCTCGCCCGTGGTCGGGTGCACGGCACACCACTCGGGGCGGTCCATCTTGGTGGCGCCCACCGCGTCGGCAGCCAGGCGAGCGTTGACCACCACGTCGGCTTGGTCGGCAAAAGCGTAGCCGGCGTAGGCCACGATCGCGGGGTGGGTGATGCTCAGCTCGATCCACTCGCCACGGCCGTCGGCATTGAACTTGGCCACGTAGAGCTTGCCGCTATCGAGGTATTTGTCGCCGGTGGCGATGCGGTTCGAGCGGTAGGCGTCGGCCGCATTCCAGTTGGCGCTCGAGACAAACTTGTAGATGTACTCGCCACGCGAGTCGTCACCCATGTACACGGCGAGCGGCTTGCCCGAGACGAGCTTGCTGAACGCTGCGCTCTCGTGCGCAAAGCGGCCGAGCGCCGTGCGCTTCTTGATGGCCGCGGTCTTGTCGTAAGCGTCCATCTCGACGATGTAGCCAAAGCCATTGAGCTCGTTGCGGTAGTCGTCGCTGCCGTCGGTGCTGGTGCCCAGTTGGCTGATGTTCCAGCGGGCGTATTGGTCTTCGGTGCCGGCGGTCTCCCAGCCGTGACGGCTGGCGCCACCCTGGCTGCGGCCGTAGCGGTTGAGCGAGGCCACGCTCTTGTCACCGCGTGCGGCGTTGTCCGTGGCGTTGCGGGTGAAGTAGCCAGCCCAGTTTTCCTCACCGGTGAGGTAGGTGCCCCACGGCGTGTAGCCGGTGCCGCAGTTGTTGATGGTGCCGCGGGTGGCCGTGCCATCGGCCGAATGGCGGGTCTTGAGCAGCGCGTGGCCGCGCGCCGGGCCGGAGATCTGCACCGGCGTCAGCGGCGTCACACGGCGGTTGTAGCTCGATGCCTGCTCGTAGCTCCAGGCTTTGCCCTGCTTGCGCACCTCGACCACCGACAGGCCGTGAATGGCGATTTCCTTGTCGGCTTCGCCCTTGGGGCGTGGGTTCACGGTGCCACCGTCGGCGTGAAGGTAGTACGAACGCACGTCGCGGCCACTGGTGGCCTCGTGGTTCATCGCCAGCAGGCCGCGCTTGGAGCCATCGGGGTCGGGCCGCTTGCCGTCGGGCGACAGGCCGAAGTACTCCATGCCGTCGTGGTGATCGCCCGCGCGATTGTCAAAATCGGTGTCGGACCCGTCGTTTCTGTAGGCCGAGGTGGCCGCGGTCAGCGGGTCGCCCAGCGCATAGATGATGGAGGCGGTGTAGCCCACGGGCACGCTCACCGTGTCCGCCAGGCTCTTGGCGACTGGCGCGAAGCCGAGCGACATGATCGGCTCCGGGTCCTTGTTGCCACCACCGCAGGCCGAAAGACCCCAGCCGCCCATGACGGCGGTGGCAGCAGTGCCCACGCCGCCACGCAGCAGCGAGCGGCGGCTGAGGCGGGCGTCTAGCACGGCCTGGAAGCTCGGGTTGCCAGAGGTGTTGTGGTCGATGTCGTCAGGCTGGGTGGCTTGCGTGAAACTCTCAAAAGGCTTGTTCAATCTGTCCTCGCTGGGGTTGAAAACCTGGCACAGCCGCCGGGTCGGGGGGCGCAGGCAGCTTAGTAAGCAGGCGTGAACGGCGCGTGACGGGCACGTGACAACGCCGTGACGGTGCGTGAGCTGATCGGGCCTGACTCGGCGCTTGGGCAGCAGGCATGCGTCTTGCCGTCATACTTCTGCCTGCCCTCAGGGCGATGCGACCCAACAAGGAGAAAAACTCGATGAGCAACATCCATTTCATCGGCGGCGAAAAAGGCGGTGTGGGCAAATCGCTGGTGGCCCGCGTGCTCGCGCAGTACATGATCGACAAGCAGCTGCCCTTTCTCGGCTTCGACACCGACCGCTCGCACCCTGCGCTGATGCGCTTTTATGCGGGCTATGCATCGCCGGTGGTGGTCGATCGGTACGAGGCGCTCGATGCCATCGTCGAGGCCACCGTCGACCAGCCGCAACGCCGCATCCTGGTCGACCTGGCCGCACAAACGCACGACCCGCTGGTGCGCTGGATGGACGACTCCGGCGTGCTCAACCTGATTGACGAGATGGGCTCCAGCATCCACTACTGGCACGTGATGGACACCGGCAAAGACTCGGTTGACCTGCTCAAGAAGCTGCTCGACCGCTTTGGCCCCGCGCTCAAGTACGTGCTGGTGCGTAACCACGTGCGTGGCAGTGATTTTTCAGTGCTCGAACAATCGGGCGAACAGTCGCGCGCGCTCTCGCTCGGCGCGCAGGTGGTGTCGGTGCGCAAGCTGCACGACTCGGTCATCAACAAGATCGACGCCAGCAGCTCCAGCTTCTGGAAGGCCAAAACCCCGCAAGACGCCGAAGGCCCGGCCAGCCTGGGCCTGATGGACCGCCAGCGGCTGAAGATGTGGCTGCGTGATGTGTACCGCGAGGTCGACGAAATCGACGTCTGAGAACATCACCCAAGGCCTGGTCAAAATCTCCAAGCTCAAGCTTTGAGCCACCCCACCGCCCGCTGGGAAGCAGGCGGTGTGTGGGCCCAAACTACGGCTTTGTGTGCACAGCGTCACACAAAGCCGCGTCAGCCCTAGTGCGATGAACGCACAAGCCCACCTAGACTGCCACGCATCAACAAGGAGCCTTGCCATGCGTCTTGGATACCGGTCTGCCCGTTCTTCCTGTGCCTCCCTGCTCGCCGCAGCCATGCTGGCGCTGTCGGCCGCCCCCGCATTCGCCGCGAGCGAGGTGGTGATCGGCCAAGTGGTGCCACTCACCGGCGTGATCGCCGGCACTGGCGACGAATATTCGTCTGGCGCCGCGGCCTACTTCGCCAGCGTCAATGCCAAGGGCGGCGTCTACGGCCGCAAGATCCGCGTGGTGCAGAAAGACGACGCGTACAAGCCCGACGCGACACTGGCGCACACCAGAGAGATCCTGGAAAAAGACAGCCCGGTCGCCTTGTTCGGCTACGTGGGCACGGCCAACGTCCTGGCGCTCAACAAGAACAACGTGCTGAGCGACAACAAAATCGCTTTGCTCGCGCCCTACACAGGCGCCGAAGATCTGCGCAACCCGACCAACCCCTACATCTTCCACCTGCGCGCCAGCTACACCGACGAAACAGCCAAGATGGTGGAGCACCTGCATACGCTCGGCCTGCGCAAGTTTGCGGTGTTCTATCAAAACGACGGCTTCGGCAAGAGCGGCCTGGCCGGCGCCGAAGCGGCCCTCACCAAGCTCAACCTGAAGGCCGTGGCCACTGGCAACTACGACCGCACCAAGCCCGAAGACATCGACACCGCGGCGGCCAGCATCATGGCAGCCAACCCCGACGCGGTGATCATGGTGGCCGTCAACAAGGCCTCGTCGGCCCTCATCAAGAAACTGCGCGCCTCGGGCAACCGGGCGCGGCTGTTCAGCATCTCGGTGGTCAACTTCAAGGAGCTGCTGAAGAACACCGGCGACGACCTGGCGCGCGGCGTGGGCATCGCGCAGGTGATGCCCTTCCCCTACAACATGAGCTCGCCGGTGGCGGTGGTGCGCGAGTTCCATGCGGCGATGGCGCAGCACGCCCCCACCAAGACCATCTCTTACGCCAGCATGGAAGGCTTCATCGCCGCCAAGGTGCTGGTCGAAGCGGTGAAACGCGCCCGCGGCGACCCGTCGCGCGAAAAGGTGCTGGCCCAGCTGGCCGACATGCGCAACTTCGACACCGGCGGCTTCAAAGTCAACTTCGGTGGCGACAACCGCGTGGGATCGCGCTTCGTCGAAGTGACGGTGATCGGCAGCGGCGGCAGGCTGCTGCGCTGAGCCCAGCGGCGCAGCGGTTCAGGGGCTCAGCTTGAACTGAGCCACCGTCTGCACCAGCCCTTCAGACTCAGCCCTCACCGCCTGAGCGGCGGCCACCGAGTTCACCACCAGCGCAGCGTTCTGCTGCGTCATCTGGTCCAGATCGGTGATGGCCTGGTCGATCTGTGAGATGCCAGCCTCCTGCTCGGCAAAGGCACCGGCCACCTCGGCAATGATGCCGTTGACGCGCTTCACCGAGGCCACCACCTGGGCGATGGTCTGCCCAGCCTGGGTGACCTGGCGCGAACCGGCCTCCACCTTGTCGACCGAGTCGCGTATCAGCGCCTCGATCTCCTTGGCTGCGGTTGCGCTGCGCTGTGCCAGCGTGCGCACTTCGTTCGCCACCACGGCAAACCCGCGGCCATGCTCGCCAGCGCGAGCTGACTCCACCGCCGCGTTCAGAGCCAGGATGTTGGTCTGGAAGGCAATGCCGTTGATCATGGAAGTGATGTCGGCAATCTTCTTGGACGAAGACAAGATCGCCTCCATGCTGTTGACCACCTCAGACACGGCCGAGCCCCCCTGCGTTGCCACTTCGGACGCGCCCTGGGCCAACCGGTTGGCCTCTTGAACCCTGTGCGTGCTCTGCTTCACGGTGGCGGTGATCTCTTCCATCGTGGCCGCGGTCTGCTGCAGGGATGAAGCCTGCCGCTCGGTGCGTGCGGACAGGTCGCTGCTGCCACTGGCCACGTCGGTCATGCGTGCGGCCACGGTCTGCGAGCGCTGCCGCACATCACCCACCACACGCGCCAGGCTGTTCTTCATGTCATCGAGCGCGGCCATCAGCATGCCCAGCTCGTCGGTGGACTGCGAGCGCAGGCTGTCACTGAGATCCCCCTGGCCGATGCGTTGCGCCGCCTGCAGGGCGTGCTGCAGCGGGCCGAGAGTGGCCTGGCGGATCAGTAGAAATGCGCCCACCAGCAGGCCAATACCGAGCAGGTTGATCGCCAGCACTGCACCTTTCACGAAGCTCACCGCATCGGCCACCAGCGGGCCGAAACGGTCGGAGTTGTCTTTCACCGCCGCCATGTCGGCGCTCAGCTTGGCCACCAGGGTCGGCGTGACCCCGGCGCCTGGCTCGGCTTCGATGATGGCGGCCATGCGTGCCAGGTCTTTCATGTCTTTGTGCGGGAGGTCGATCACGCCGCCGAAGCCGATCAACGCGAACGCGAAGTGCTCCACGGCAAAAAGCTCGACATCCACACGCGACGCAATCGCGCGCGCCTGGCCAATCTCTAAAAGCAGGCCGGCGCGCGTGACGCTGGCGGCCTTGGGCGACCCATCGGCCACCCGTTCCAGCGACTGTGAGAGGCTCATCACCAGCGCCAAGTGCTGGCGCTCCAGGTAGTGAAAGAGCGCGCCCTTGCCCATCAAGCGGGCGCCCAGCATCACCAGCAGGGAAACCACCACCACGGTGGCCAGGCCGAAGACGAACTTCTGCCGCAGGTTGAAACGAAACATGGCGATCCCGGTGAACAGGGGTGAAAGGTGATCCCCCGAGGTCACGGCGCGACACGGGTCTACCCTGCTGTTATCGGCAGCACCCTTTCCGGGCTTGAGCGATCGAGTTGGCCTACTCGATCGGCGTGAGCTTGGCCACGCTGAGCGCCAGCCACTTCATGCCGTGGCGGCCAAAGTTGACCTGCGCGCGCGCGTCTTCGCCCGAGCCTTCCATCGTGACGATCACACCCTCGCCAAACTTGGTGTGGAACACGCTCTGCCCCGACCGCAGGCCGTGGCTGCTTTGCGTGACGGGGCCGGCGTTCATCGGTGCCGCACGTGCCACATCGCCCGCGCCGACGATCGAGCTC
>JBBRFR010000007.1:0-27240 GCA_038241485.1 Burkholderiales bacterium | reverse complement strand
ATGTAGTCGGCGATGTGCTCGCCGCTGATGCCCACGATCTCGTTCCCTTTCGCTTTTCTTCTTCCGTCAGCGGGGCGGCCACGTCTTCTGTGGTGGTCGTCGTCATGATGCTCTCCCGGCGTGGCGCTCAACCAGCGCCTGTAGGTCAACGGTCTCAGGGTTCAGGCCCAGCTTGCGAAGATCACCAGCCAGCGCTTCATCCGTCACCTTGTGCACGGTGACCGGCTTCAGGGCGGCGGGGCGTGCGTCTTCGCCATAAAAGACCTCGGCCATACCGGCCGGTATGCCTTCGAGGCGGGCGTAGCCCTTGGCGTCGAGCTTGCCGCTGCGGCTGGAGGCATCGGCGAACACAACACGGTAGAGCGCACCAACCATGGGCTCCAGGTCGGGCCAGTGGTGGTTGAGTGCGAGGGCCAGCGGCTCTGTGCCGGCCTGGCCTTGCGGCAAGGCCGCGAGTTCAGCGGAGCCACTGCCGCCGCCGCTCCAGTCGTGTGTCGCCGCCTTGGCGACAAAGCTACCCGGCGTGATGAAGTGAATGTTGCCGCCATCGAGCACCACCTTGCTGTCGCCGCCCACGATCTCGATGCGCTGCTTGGCGGTGATGGTGATTTCGTCGTTGACCGAGATGACGGTGATGTCCTTGTCGGCCAGGATCTCCAGTTGGTCGGTGTGGGCTCTGAGGCTCAGGTGGCCGTTCGCCGCAATCGCCTGCAGCTCACCTTGGTGGTGTAGAGGCTGGTGGTTTCGCCGGAAATCAGGCTCGCCGTGTGGGCCGCTGCGGCATGCACATCGCCCTGCGCGCTGAGGCTGGTGTCTTGCCCCGAGAAGCTGGCGATCGTGGCGGGGCTGGCAAAAACGGCGGCGCTCGGCGTGTCCAGCAGCACGTAGGGCTTGGCGAATGTTTCCACCGGGTCGCCGCTCTCGCGGCCGTTGGCCTTCTTCTCGCTGTCGTGTTTGCCGTCGTGCTTCGGGTCGATGGATTCGATCAGCCCTTGCAGTGCGTGCTTCTTGTCGGCTGTGTGGCTTGGCAGCTTCATCGCGCCTTGCGCACTCGCGGCATCGCCCAGCGCCTGGCCAAGCTGCTGCGCGCCTTTGAGCTGAGCCACGGCTTCTTGCGCATCCATCTGCGTGCCCTGCGCGCTGCCGTAGCTCCCGGCCCGGGCCGTGGTGCTGAGCAGCAGCCCCTGCGCGCCACGCACGCTGGCCCAGCCCTCGGTGTGGGCGTAGAAGCCCGAGCCCAGCCAGGCCCCGCGCCGGCTGCTGCGAGCGCCCTGGCCAATGAGGTGGCCCAGGCTCAGCTCGCTCCACGGGCTGCCCTGGCTGAATGAGGCCAAGCGCATGCGCAGCTGGCCGGTGGCGTCGTCGATCACCCACTGGTTGAGGCCTTCGCCGTCGAGCGTTTCGCTTTGCCAACCCGAGAGGGTGCCGGGGCGGTTGGCGCCCGAGTCCACGCCCGCCGGCCACGGCAAGGCGTCTTGCCCGTTGTGGAGCTGGCCGACGACCATCGGGCGGTCGATGTCACCCTCGATGTGGTCGACCAGCACCTCAGTACCGATGCGCGGGATGTACACCGCACCCGGCACAAACGCCGGCACCAGCGTGGCAGCGGACGGCACGGCCTGGAACTGGTTGCGGTAGCTGCCGGCCTCCAGCTCGGTGCTCTTGAGCAGCTGGGCGGCTTCGCTGCCGAGGTTGTTGGCGGCTTCGTGCTGCACGCTGAGCACGAGGAACTGGTTGTCGTCGCGTGCATCCAGGCCTGCGGGTAGGCGCGCAGCACGCTGCTGATGATCTCGTCGGCACGCTGGCCGAGGAAAACGCGGCTGTCTTGGCGCAGGCCGAGCAGGTGGGTGAAGGCGACAAGTTGCAGGCGGTAGCGGGCGAGGCCGCCGTCACTGCCGAGCTGAGCGGCCTGGGATACGTACCCGTGCCACGTCCGGTAGGCCCCGTTGGCGCACATCAGCCGCAGGCTCATCTGCTCGCCGATCAGCGCCTTGAGTTCAAGATGGGCGCTGGTGCTGAGGCAATCGACGCTGGCCCACAGAGGAGCCAGAGCTGGCGCCTGGGCATCGAGGCCGCTGACGCTCTCGCGCCAAGACACACGCTCGACAACAAGGGTGGCGCTGGGCAGCGCGGTTTCGAGCTGAAAGCAGGCGCTTGTGCTGGGCAATGCTCAGCGCCGCCTTGAGGCGGCTCAAACCTTCTGCGAGGGTCATGGCAGGGCTCCCTGGCGTGATGACGCGGGGATTCTGCATGGGCTCTTTGCTGCTGTGCAGCAACGTCACATGCGGTTACCACCGAAGTGCGGGTCGCCGCCGCGTCATGCTGCGCTGGTCTCAGCCGATTTCGGTGCGGTTGCGCCCACCCGTCTTGGCGCGGTACATGGCCTGGTCGGCGCGCTCGATGGCGGCTTCCAGGGTGTCTTCGGGCACCACTTCCACCAGGCCGGCCGAGAAGGTGACCTTGAGGCCGGCGGCGATGTCGTTCAGCTCCAGGCGCGCCAGGTGGTCGCGCAGGCGCTGCAAGGCCACCTCGGCCTGTGGGGTCGGTGCGTCAGGGAACATCACCACGAACTCTTCGCCGCCCCAGCGGCCCAGCAGGTCGGTGTTGCGCACGATGGCCTTGGCCGAGGCCGCAAAACGGCGCAGCACTTCGTCGCCGGCGGCGTGGCCAAAGCGGTCGTTCACGCTTTTGAAAAGATCGATGTCGAGCAGGGCCACGCACAGCGGCGCCGGCTTGCGCATGAGCTTGCGGAACTCGGTCTGCATCTGCTCCATCAGGTGGCGGCGGTTGTGCACCTGGGTCAGGTCGTCCCAGATGGCGAGCTCCTGCACACGGGCCAGCGCCACCTTCAACTCGCTGCGCTGCGCGCGCAGCCTCTCGTGCAGCGACGACACCTGCGTGGCCAGGCGCGCGATCAGCGGTACCACGATGCAGGCATAGAGGTAGGTGACGACCTGCACCCGCCAGGGAAAACGCTCCGGCATCAGCCAGGTGCACAGCGCGATCGTGACGCCCAGACAGAAGAGCGAGACCAGCACCAGCCGGCGCACCTGCGCCACGTTCATGCCGAACATCGAATACGCGATGTGGCTGGCGGTGATGATGATCACCGCGCCGGCGGCCAGCCCCGCCAGCGCATACATCCAGTAGAAATACAGCATGCCCACCACCAGCTGGCCAAAGGCGAGCGCCGGGTCGCGCTTGACGCGCAGGTTCCAGCCGCTGCGCAAGGCCACATAGAAGGCCGCGCTGGTAAGCAGCACCGCCACGGCCAGCCACACGGTAGGCAGCACCGGTGAGAGGCCCAGCGACACCTGCACGAAGGCGATGCCGGCGTAAGCCGCATAACAGCAGGAGGCGAACCCCCAGGCCTTCAGCCGCAGCCGCTGCGCGGGGTCTTGCGAGAAGACGAGGTCGGTCACGGAGGTCATGGGAGCCGATGGTTTCACGCCTGCCGACCCAGGTCAACGAGGCTCTGTCAGGGGCGCAACAAGGGCGCCAGCGCGCGCGCCGCTTGGCGCAGGGCGCTGTCATCGAAGCCCGCGTAGCCAAACAACCAGCCGCGGCGTTTGGCTTGCACGCAGTACAAGGAGAGTGGCGCCAGGTAGACCCCGGCCTCGCCCGCGCGGCTGCTCAGGCGTGCATCGTCGCCGCGCCCGATCTCGTGTGCGATGTGCATGCCCTGCGCCGCGGGCGCGAGCTGCAGCGCTCCACCGCTCGCCTTGCGCAGCGACTCGATCATCACCGCCTGGCGCTCCTGGTACAGCTCGCGCATGCGCCGCAGGTGGCGCAGCAGGTGGCCGTCGCCGATGAAACGCGCCAGCACCTCTTGCACTGCGCCCGGGCTGTGGCGGTCACTCAAGCCCTTGGCGCTGGCAAACGCATCCACCAGCGAAGCAGGCAGCACGATGAAGCCCAGGCGCAGGCCAGGGTGCAGCGTTTTCGAGAAGGTGCCGACGTAGAGCACACGCTCGCTGTGCGGCAGGCTGCACAGCGCCGGGATGCGGTGCGTGCCGTACTGGAACTCGCGGTCGTTGTCGTGTTCCACCACCCAGGCCTTGTGCTGGCGCGCCCACTCCAGCAGCTCGAGCCGGCGCGACAAACCCATGTGCACACCGAGCGGAAACTGGTGGGTGGGCGTCACCACCGCCATGCGCGCATTCGGCCAGCGCGCAGCGCCCTCGGCGATGGCCAGGCCGTGTTCGTCCAGCGGCACCGGGCAGGCACTCGCGCCGTGGCTGACAAGGCAGGCGCGTATGCCGAGGTAACCCGGGTCTTCAAGCAGCACCTCGTCGCCGGGGTCGAGCAAGAGCCGGGCAATCAGGTCGATGGCCTGTTGTGAGCCCGAGGTCACCAGCACCTGGCCCGGCTCGCAGCGAATGCCGCGCGACACCAGCAGCCACTGTGCGATCGCCTCGCGCAGCGGCTTGTGGCCGGCGGGCGGCAGGTACTGCGCGGTGTCTTGGCGCACCCGCCCGGGCAAGCCACGCTCCAGCCGCGACCACAGCTCGAACGGAAAGGCATCGACCGCCGGTGTGCCGATGCGGTAGGCGATCACCGCCGCGGTGGGCGGGCGCCAGCGCAGCGCGGTTTCGGCGATCAGCCGCCCGCGCTGTGACAGGCCGGTGGTGGTTTGCAGCGGTGTCGGCCCCTTGCGCGGGCGGTGGGTGCGCAGCGCGGCGAGGTCGGGTGCGACATAACTGCCGTCGCCCACCCGCGCCACCACATAGCCCTCGGCCTGCAGGCGCTCCAGTGCCCACAGCACGGTGTTGCGCGCCACCCCCAGCGCCTGCGCGTGCTCGCGCGAGGGCGGCAGCTTGCTGCCGGGGGCGAAGGTGCCCTGCTCGATGGCCGAGCGCAAGCGCAGGTAGACCTGCTGGCGCAGTGGCGTGTCAGAAGACAAACGCGGCACGGGGGTAGCCCGCCAGCGGCGAGCCAGAGTGTTCAGTTCTTTGCATATGTTGTGCGTTGTGCTCCACGGCAGACAGAGGTTAGGTTGGGAACAAACTCAGCGCGCCCATGCCGGCCTGGCGCTGCGTGATTGGCTCTGGCGAGCGGGGGAAATTGGCTCCCTGCAGAGACAGATGGGTTATTACCATCAGGAGCCAATCTACCCGATCCGATCACTTGATCACCATGACACTGCAAATTGCCCCGCTCGCCGTGGCCGACCGCCTGCCCTGGGAGGCGCTTGCCCGCGGCTACAAGACCTTCTACGAAACGGAAGTCTCGCCGGCCGGTTACGAGACCGCTTGGCAACGCCTGATGCAGCGTGACGATGTGTTTGGGTTTGGTGCGCACGTTGACGGCCGCCTGGTCGGCATCACCCACTACCTGTTCCACACCAGCGTGTGGTCGCCGCGCCTGTGTTACCTGCAAGACCTGTTCACCGCCCCCGAGCTGCGCGGCCAAGGGGTGGCGCGCGCGTTGATTGCGGCGGTGGGCGAGGTGGCACGCGAGGCGAAGGCCACCCGCTGCTACTGGCTCACCCACGAGACCAATGCCACGGCACGCACGCTGTACGACAAGGTGGCACAGTTCCACGGCTTCATCCGATACGACCTCTCAGCCCAGGAGAAAACATGAGCACGACTCTTGACGACAAGGCGCACCAGTTCCGCCGCCTGCACCAGCAAGCCACGGCCTTGCTGATGCCCAACGCCTGGGACCCGGGCTCGGCCAAATTGATCGCCGGTGTGGGCTACGCGGCACTGGCCACCTCCAGCGGCGCGGCCGCCATGGTGCTGGGCCGCAACGACGGCCAACTCACCCGCGACGAAGCGCTGGCCCATGCACGGGCCATCGTCGAGGCCGTCGATGTGCCAGTGTCGGCCGATCTGGAAAACGGCGTTGGGCCCGAGCCGGCGATGGCGGCAGACACCATCCGCCTGGCCGGTGCGATCGGCCTCGCGGGCGGCTCGATCGAAGACTCGCCCGCCGAAGATGCGCCCTACGCCTTCAACCACGCGGTGGAGCGTGTGGCCGCCGCGGCCGAAGCGGCGCGTGCAATGGGCCGGCCCTTCACGCTGACCGCACGCACCGAAAACTACCTGCGCGGCAAACCCGACCTCGACGACACCATCCGCCGCCTGCAAGCCTTCGAGCGCGCGGGCGCCGATGTGCTGTTCGCACCCGCGTTGCCCGACCTGGCGGCGGTGCGTGCGGTGTGCGCCGCGCTCAGCAAGCCGGTGAGCTTCATGGTCGGCATCCCGAACAAATCGTTCAGCGTCGCTGAGCTGGAAGCAGCCGGTGTCAAGCGCATCAGCTTTGCCACCTCGTTCTACCGCGCCGCCATGCGCATGGTGCTGGCCGCCGCCACCGAAGTGAAAGAGCAAGGCACCTTCGACTACCTCAAGAAGCCAATTGGTTAGCGATTAACCTCAGCCAAAGCTCCGTTCGCCCTGAGGTAGGAAGGGCTGCGCAGGGCTGCGATACATCAGCCCGAACGGAGAGTATTTCGCACGTGCCGAACTTCGTCGCCAATCAGGAGAAGCCATGAGCCAGCACACCTACACCGCCACCACCTTGTGGCAACGCGGCGACCAGCCCTTCATCGACAAGCGCTACAGCCGCCGCCACGAGCTCCACTTCGACGGCGGGCATGTGATGCCGGCCTCGTCGTCGCCCTTGTCGGTGCGCGTGCCTTACTCCGACCCGAGCGGCGTCGACCCCGAAGAAGGGTTCATCGCCTCGATCTCCAGCTGCCACATGTTGTGGTTCCTCGACATTGCCTGCCGCGCTGGCTGGCTGGTCGACGACTACCGCGACGACGTGGTCGGCGTGATGGACCGCAACACCCAAGGCCAGATGGCCGTCACCGTGGTCACGCTGCGCCCGGCCGTGAGGTTCAGCGGCCAGCAGCCGACGCGAGCCGAGCTCGACCACCTGCACCACCGCGCGCATGAAGAGTGTTTCATCGCCAACTCGGTGAAGAGCGAGGTGCGCTGCGAACCGGTGGTCGTGAGCTGAGATGTACACACCTGCCCACTTCAACGAAACCCGCACCGAGCTGCTGAACCAACTGGTGCACGAACACCCGCTGGGCCTGCTCATCACACAAGGCGAACAAGGGCTGGACGCCACCCCGTTGCCCTTCTTGCTCGAGATCGACGCCTGCGGCCAGGCCGTGTTGCGCGCCCACGTGGCGCGGGCCAACCCGGTGTGGAAAGACGCGCGCACCGACATCGAAACCCTGGTCGTCTTCCAAGGCCCGCAGGCCTACATCTCACCCAACTGGTATGCCACCAAGGCCGACAACGGCAAGGCCGTGCCGACCTGGAACTACATCACCGTGCAGGCGCGTGGCCGCCTGGTTGTGCAAGACGACCCCACCTGGGTGCGCACGCTGGTGACCCGCCTCACGCAGCGCCACGAAGCCACGCAGGCGCAACCGTGGGCCCTGAGCGATGCGCCGCCCGAGTACATCGACACGATGTTGCGCGCCATCGTCGGTATCGAGATCCCGCTGGCCTCGCTGCAAGGCAAGTGGAAGCTGAGCCAGAACCACCCGGCCATCAACCGCGAAGGGGTGACGCGGGGTCTGCGGGCGCAGGGGGGTGATCCGGCGTTGGCCATGGCGGCGGCGGTGGAGCAGGCGGCGCCGCGTTGAGCTGCTTGCGTGCGATGCAGCGCCGCAGCGTGGCATCGAGGCCGAAGGCCAGCGCCCAGCACAACCAGCCCGTCCACAAGGTGTGGCTCATGAAGTGCGCACCCCGCACCTGTTGCGCCACACCCAGCAGCAAGCCGGCCGCCAGTGAGGTGCCCAGCCAGGCACGGGCCCGCGCGGGCGAGCTGCGCTGCAAGGCGAAATAGCCGCCCACAAAAGCGAAGCCCGACGAGGCATGGCCGGCCGGGAAACAGTGCCCGCTGCCACCATCGGCCAGGCGCAGCCAGTGCGACACATGCTGCGCCGTGCCACCAAAGGCTGCCAGGTCCCAAGGGCAGCTGGTGGTGCTGAACGACTTGAACAGTGCCACCGCCAGCGCGCCGCTCAATGTGGTGACGACCAGTTGCAGCCGCTCGATGCGCTGCAGTGGGCGCAGCCAAGCGGGCGGCCACCACACCGCGAGCGTGAGCCCCATCACCAGCAGCCACGACAGCAGCCGCGCGCCGTCGTGCAGGCCATCGGTGAGCACGCTGTTTTGGCTGAGCGCGAAGCCGTGTGCGTCGCCGAACAGCCGCGCCAGCGACATGTCGAGGGCGCTCGCGTCCCAGGCCAACAGCGCCAGCAGCAAGGCGAGGGTGAGGGTGGCCAGGCGGCGTTCGTGCGTGGGGTTCATGAGGCCCGCCACTCTGGCGCCACGCGCTTAAGGCGCCCTTAAGCGCCAACCGCACAATGGGCGTCATGCGCGTTCTGGTGGTGGAAGACGATGAAGGCATTGCCGCCGGCCTGCAGGCCCACCTGCAGCGCCAGGGTGATGCGGTGGACGTGGCCGCCAGCGTGGCCGCGGCCTGGTCGGCGCTGCGCGCCGAACACTTCGACATCGTGCTGCTCGACCTCGGCCTGCCCGATGGTGATGGCCAGCAGGTGCTGCAGCGCTTGCGCAGCGCGCCCGCCGGCACGCTGCCCGACCCGACCACGCCGGTGCTCATCATGACGGCGCGCGACGAGGTGGCCGCGCGCATCGCCGCGCTCGACCGTGGCGCCGACGATTACGTCACCAAACCCTTCGACGCCGACGAGCTGGCCGCCCGCATGCGCGCGCTGCGCCGCCGCGCCGCCGGCCGCGCGCAGGCCACGCTGCACTGCGGCAACGTTGAAATCGACCCGGCGGCACACACCGCGTTGTGTGATGGCAAGCCTGTCGAACTTTCGCCGCGCGAGTTTGCGGTGCTGCTGGCTTTGGTCGAGGTGCGCCCGCGGGTGCTCTCTCGCCAACAGATCGAAGCGCGGCTCTACAACTGGGACGGCACGCTGGAGAGCAATGCGATCGAGGTGCATGTGCACCGCCTGCGCAAGAAGCTCGGTGACGACGTGATCCGCACGCTGCGTGGCGTGGGCTACTTCGTGCCGGCGGAGGCTGGCACGTGAGCCGAACAGAGGCACCCCACCCCGTGCGTTCGCGCTCCTTGATGTTGCACTTGCTGGCCTGGGCGCTGGGCGCTTTGGTGCTGGTGTGGGCAAGCTTCATCGTGGTCGGCTTCCAGACCGGCGTTCACGAGGCCGACGAGCTGACCGATGGCCACCTGGCGAGCGTGGTGCACCTGCTCTTGCGCCAGCACCAAGGCCGATTCGACCCCACGGGCCCGGGCGTGCGTGAAAGCGAGGCCACGACGCTCGCGGCCCTCAGGAGCCACGACTACCAGCAGTCGATGAGCGTGGTCATCTGGGACGCCACCGGAGAGATCGTCACCCGCACCGGCGAGGCGCCGTTGCCGTCGTTCACGCCGGCCGAAGGGTTTGCCGACCTCTCGCTCGGCACACCGCCGATGACCTGGCGCACCTTTTCACGCTGGGACCCGAACGACCGCAGCCGCAAGGTGATGGTGTTGCTGAGCGTGCGCGAGCGCGACGAGCTGGCCGACGACATTGCCGAGCAGATGGCCCAGCCAGGCTTCTGGCTGCTGCCGGTGGTGGCGCTGGCGCTGGGCTGGGCGATCCGCCGCGGCCTCAACCCCTTGCGTGAACTGTCGCGCGATGTGAGCGCGCTCGACGTGCACGAAAACAAACCTCTGCGAACCCAGCCTCACCGAGAGTTCAAGCCGGTGGTCGACTCGATCAACACCCTGGTGCAGCGCCAGCATGCGGTGCTGGTGCGTGAGCGTGAGCTGAGCAGCGAGATGGCGCACGAGCTGCGCACGCCGCTCGCGTCGCTCAGCCTGCACGCGGGTTTGTTGCGCAGCGCGCGCGACGACGCCGAGCGCGAGCAGGCGCTGGCCCGCATCGAGCACGACGTGCAGCGTGCCAACCGGGTGATGTCGCACCTGCTGGCGCTGGCACGCGCCAGCCGCACCGAGATGGCCGAGGCCGCGCAGCCGCTCGACCTGCTGGAGGTCGCGCGCCAGGTGGTGGGCGACTACGCTCAATTGGCCCTCGACAGCGGCCACGAGCTGGCGCTGGTGGGCGAGGCTCCGTTTGTGCTGACCGGCCACGCCGTGCTGCTGGAGCTGGGCTTGCGCAACCTGATCGAAAACGCACTCAGCCACACAGCGCGTGGCACCTTGGTCGAGGTGCAGCTCGACCCCGCCGCACGCTGGTTGCAGGTGTGTGACAACGGCCAGGCCGCAGGCGCCAACACGCCGGCGGCACCGGGCCTGAGCCTCGGCCTGGGCCTGGGCCTGGGCCTCGGCCACCGGGTGGTCGACAAGATCGCCACCATCCACAACGCGCGCTTCGCGCTGGTGCCACCGCCGGCGGGTTTTGGCAGCTGCTACCGCATCAGCTTCTTCGCGGGCTGATCTTCAGCGGCCACCGGCCTCGCCGCGTTTGCCGGCCATCTTGTGGGTGCGGCCACCTTGGCTGGCTTCCCATTCCTTGGCGGCGTCGTAGAGCTTGTCGAAGGTTTCGCTGTCGCGCAGCAGCGCGGCCTTGGTGTGCTGCGGCAGGGGCTGCTCGATGCCGGCTTCGTCGCGCGGCATCTTGTCGTTTTGCACCGACTTGATCAGCCGCTTGATCTCGGCCCCCGCATGCGCCGGCGTTTGCAGCAGCACCAGGCGTTTCGACTTGTCGGGGTTGTTGGGCACGTGGCACTCGTTGCACTGGCCTTCGCGCAGGCGCAGCGCCAGGTTCTTGTAGGCACCGTCGAGCGGGTTGAGGTAGGGGTTGTCGGGCTTGAACAAGCCGTCGAACACCGTCACCTTGGGCTGGGTCTTGCCTTGGTCATCGGTCCACATCCACTGGCCGCTGAATGCATAGGGCTTCACGGCCTCTACCGCCAGCAGCGGGGGGTTGGCACCGAACACGGTGAACTGGGCGACCTTGATGCGGTCGTTCTTCGCGTCCCACCAGAACAAGATCTCGTTGGCCTGCTGGTACATGGACCACTTCTCCTCCTCGTGCCAGAACGGGTAGGGAAACTGCCCCGGTGTCAGCCGGTTGCGAAACGCCGTTTGCACGCGGATCTGGTACAGGCCTTCGCTCTCGACATAGTTCACCGTGTGCTGGCCGTTGAACATGAAGAGCGACAGGTACATGCCCGACAACACATCGGGCCCGAACTGCGTGAGGTTGGTGTCTTTGAGGCTGCGCTTCGGGTCACGCTGGCGGCCCCACAGCACGAAGTCGGGCAGGTTCTGGCGCAGCTGCGAGCCGGCCTGAAAGAGGGCTTGGCGGCAAGCGTCGAAGGCGGTCTGGCTGCCCGGTGCAGCGAGCGGGCACTGGGTGGCCAGCTCTTGGGCGAGGCTGGCGGCCACACGCTCAGCGCGCAGGGTGGCGCCCGCATCCGCAGGCGCTTGGGCGCTGGCGGTGAACGCGCTGGCACAGGCGAGCGCAACGAAAAGGCGATGAACGGATTGATAAGACATGAGTTGTGCTCCCTGCAAGTGCTCGGCTTCAGCCGATGATTCGGCCGTGACGGTCGACGGCCACGACTTCCACATAGTTCGAGCCCTGGGTGCTGCCGGTCGCGAAGTCGACCTTGTAGCCACCGAGATCGGTGCGCAGGCCGGCCAGCGCCTCCCTGAAGCGCGCCTTCGACAAGGTGCCGCCGCGCGCCGCGCCATTGCGCGCTGCTTCCACGGCCACCAGTCCAGCCACATAACCTTCGATCGCGGTGAAGCCCAGGCGGGTGCCGGTGCCGAGCGCGAGCAGGTCTTGTTTGCAGCGGTTGACCAGCGAGAGCGCCATCGCGTTGGGGCGCGGCACCACCTGGGTCATGATCACGCTCTGCCCCTTCTGGGCCATGGCGTCGATCAGCGCCTGGCCGGCAAACGACGACGAAAAGTACAAGCCGCCGTACTTGCCCGCCACCAGACGCTCGACCACGCCGACGATGGGCGTGGCGTTGGTGGTGAAGAGCACGCAGTCGAGCTTGGCGGCCAGCAGCTGGGCCGCTTCGGCCTCGAACGATTTGGCGTTGCGGTCCAGCCCCACCGATTCGGTGAGCTTCACGCCCACCGACTCCAGAGCCGCCGTCATCGCGCCCAGATTGGCCGGCGTGGTGTCTTTCAGGTAGACGTAGCCGACGCGGCGCATGCCGAAGTCTTTGACGTAGGCCACCATGCGCTTGAACTCGGTGTCGTAACCGGCGCGCACATGGAACTGCATCGCAAGCTTGGTGTTGCGGATGCCCATGTTGCCGCTGGCCGTGCCCACCAGCGGGATCTGTGCATCTTCAATCACTTGCAGCGAGGCCTCGGTGGCCGCGCCGCTGGTGAAGCCGATCAGGCCGGTGCAGCCGCCTTCGATCAAGGCCTTGGCGTTTTGCTGGCAGCGCAATTTGTCGCCGCCGTCATCGAGCGAGACCAGCTCAACGCGCGGGCCATTGGGCTGCCGCGCGGCGGCGGCGAATGCCGCGGCAATGCCGTCGCGCACCTCACGCCCATACGCCGACTGCCCCCCCGTCAACGAAGCCGATTGTCCGAAGCGAATGGTGCTCGGCTGGGCCGCATGGCTGAGAGAGAGAAAGGGGGAAGAGAGACTCCCGGCGGCCAGCGCGGGCCCGGTCAGGAGGATGTGTCTGCGTTTCATGTCGATGGCTCCAGCACACACGCACTTGGCGCGATTGGCGGGAAGCCTTC
This sequence comes from Burkholderiales bacterium, assembly GCA_038241485.1. Taxonomy (GTDB): domain Bacteria; phylum Pseudomonadota; class Gammaproteobacteria; order Burkholderiales; family Burkholderiaceae_C; genus Rhizobacter. The sequence goes on along the minus strand of JBBRFR010000007.1, from coordinate 14,562 downwards.
GCAGCGCTGCGTGTCAGCCTGTCATCGACACGACGACCTGAACACTTGATGAACCTTACCCGGCGATACCTTGGTATTGACTGGTTGCATGTGGAGCACGGGCTTGCCGGCTCCAGCCTGTCAACAAACGGCGCGAAATGTCGTCAGCACGTCCGTACAGCGTGTCGTCAGAACGCGGCGGCGACGCTGCGTGTCACTTCCACCGGGCCGAGCTTCTGCAGGCGTTGCGCCACGTTTGGCTCGATGGTGTTGGAGTAGATGACCAAGCGCGCTGCGGCGCCATACGCGGCCAGCTCGGCGCGGGTGCCCGAGCCTTTGGTGCCCCACGAGGCGGCCTGGTTGCCGCGGGCATCCGGGCGACCATAGGTGCGCTGGAATTCGGCGGTCAGTGCCTTGGAGTTGGCTGCCGCGTCGATCGCCACCATGAACAAGCGATCTTGGTGAAAGCAGTAGCGCACGCCGTTGAGCGGCGTGTCACCGAACAGCAGGTTTTCGCGGTCACGCTGGTAGCAGGTGACCTCGCCTTCGGTGTGCGACACGGTCACGGCGCCCAGCGCCTCGACCCCTTCACCCCACGACACACCACGAAAGCCGCGCAGCTCGAAGGCGCCGGCGCTCATCGCGGCCAGACCCAGGCAGAACACGGCAGACAACTTGGCGGCGGTGTTGCGAAGTGAGTTCATGGGGCGCTTTCTAGAAGGTGTTGCGGAGTGATGAAAGTGTGTCTTCTGTAAGCAAGGTGTGTCAATTCGTAAACCGGTCGGATGCCACAGATGCACAGCTCGCTTTTCGACGCGCTGCGCACAAATTGGCGCTCGTCCCGATTGCGTGGTGACGAGGCGCGTCACTTGTGTGAGCGCATCTGCAACCAGAGTGCGCGAAAGTATCAATCTGTACCAAACGTTCAAGCTGGCCAATCGGGTGGCCGAAGAGAGGCACAGACACCCGCTCGAACAACGCGCACGTCGCGCGCATCGGGTGGTGTGCTTGATCTTGTTTGGGAGAGTTCACATGAAGCGCAGAAACATGGTGTTGGCCAGCTCCACCGCATTGGCCGCTGGCTGGCTGGGCGGCATCTCGCACAGCCTTGCCGCCACGGCCAACGTGATCAAGTTCGGCCAGTCGGCCTCGCTCACTGGCGGCCAGGCCGGTTATGGGCGCGACGTGCGCGACGGCATCATCGCGGCCTTTACAGCCGCCTCGGCGGTGCCCGGCAGCCCGCGCTTTGAACTGGTGACGCTCGACGACGGGGGTGTGAAAGACCGTTGCGCACAAAACGTGTCGACGCTGATCGAAGGCGGCGTCTCGGCCATCATTGGCCTGACCAGTGGTGCCGGCGCCGAAGCGTGCATGACGCAGATCACCAGCAGCCAGATTGCGCTGCTCGGCACGGCCAGCGGCAACATGGGCATTCGCAGCGGCGTGGCCACTGGCGCGTACCACGTGCGTGCCGGCTACGACGTCGAATACAAGCGCATGGCCAACTACATCAAAGACTTCGGCATGCGCCGCATCGGCGTGGTCTATTTGAAAGACACCTCCAAGGCCAACCTCGCGGCCATGACCCAGGCGCTGAGCGTGCTGTCGATCACGCCGCTTGAAACCATTGCCATCGACCGCAATGCGGCTTCGTTTGCCGATGTGGGCGAGAAGCTGCTGGCGGCCAAGCTCGACTGCGTGCTGTTCGCCACCAATGCGGCGCCGGTGGCTGCGGTCATCGACCAGCTGGTGGCCGCGCGTTACCCCGGCTTGTTTTACGCCTCGTCCTTCGCCGGCCAGGATTTGATCGACACCCTCACCGCCAAGAAGCAGAGTTGCATCATGAGCATGGTGGTGCCGCGCCCGAACTCGGGTGGATTGAACGTGGTGAGCCGCGCTCGCCAGGACCTGGCTGCCGTGGGCCCCGACGTGAAGCTGGGCATGACCACGCTCGAGGGCTACATCGCCGGCCGCGCTGCCGTCGAAGCAGCCCGTGCCGCGCTGCGGGTGAGTGGCGGTGAGCGCATCAGCCGCGCCCGCATGAAGGAGTCGCTCGCCGGTTTGAAGACCGACCTCGGCGGCTACCGCATCGAGTTCGCCCCCGGCGTGACCCAGGGCTCGCAGTACGTCGACCTGATCGCGATCGACCGCTACGGCCGTCTGGTGGGCTGAAGCCGCCCCGCAGGGCGGCTTCATGGCAACTCAGTCGTTGCCGTGTTTGCCGCCCTTGCCCTTCTTGTCGTGCTTGTCTTTGCCTTTGCCGCGGTGCTCATGCTCGTAGCGCTCGCGCACCCAGCTCTCTTTCACGAAGTAGACGGGTTGGCCGCAGGCGTTGTAGCGCTTGCAGTGTTTGCCCCACTTCTTCTGGTGGCCGGGCGGCACGTACAGGTACATGGGTTGCTGCACCACATGCACCGCTGGTGGTGCATAGATGATGGGCTTGGCATAGATCACCGGCGGTGGTGGCATGTTGCCGATGTCGATGCGGCCATACACACCCGGCTGGTTGACGCTGACCGACACGCCCACACCGGTCTGGGCCTGCGCCGTGGTGGCGGTGAACACGGCCACGAGGGCCAGTGCCTTACAAAAAAACGAGCGTGAGGTGTACATCTGGGGTTCCTTCAGGGGTGAGCAAGAGTGTGCGCGCGCCCGCCCGGGTCGGGGCAGAAACTTGTCACAAGTTCGGCCAGTGCGTGGGCCGAAAAGGGTTTGACCATCACCGCGTCCATGCAGGCTTCGATGTAGCGCGCGCGCTCTTCGTGCATGGCGCTGGCGGTCACGGCCACGATGGGTGTCGGCGCGCGGGCGTTGTCGCGTTCCCAGCGGCGGATTTGGCTGGTGTCTTCGATGCCGTTGGTCACCGGCATCAGGTAGTCCATCAGCACCATGGCATAACGGTGGGTTTTCACCGCTTCGATCGCTTGCGACCCGTCGGTCACCAGCGTGGGCGCCACGCCCAGATGCTCGAGCATCAGGGTGAGCAGCAATGCTTGCACCGGGTCGTCTTCGACCACCAGAACATGCGGCGTGGCTTGGCCGGCGGTGAAGGTGGGCGCATCGTGCGGCTCGCGCCACAGCGCCGTGTGGCGAGCCAGGGTGTGCGGGGTCATGGTGTTCATCGCTCGAAGCGGATCCGTTCGGCGTGCAAACCCACACCGCCCGCTGACGGTGCACCCCGCACCTCGACTCGTGCACCCACCAGCAGGTTGGACGCCCTGCCGGCCGAAAACGCCGTGCGGTTGTCGTAGGTGACCGTCACGCCGCGCAACACAAAGGTTTGAGCCACGGCGTTGACCGATTCGATGGCGCCATGCAACTCGAACTCCTGGCCACCGCCACGCTTGAAGTCGACCTCGCTCGCGACCAGCACGCCGTTTTGCATCAGGCCCTCAACCTCAACCCGCACGCCGTTGGCCAGGTCGCCGAGGGTGCCGTGGCGCAAACTCACGCCCGGCCCGCTCGCATCGACCGGGAAACCGGCCACCAGGAAGTTGGCGCTGCTCACGAAGCCGCTGATGAAGCCCTCCAGCTCGGCCTCGGTGGCGTCAGGGAAGTTGCGCTGCGAGGTGTGCACCGAGCTTGCCACCCAGCGGCCGGCCACAGGCGTGGTTTGCAGGCTGACACGCACCGACAGGCCATTGGCCAGCCGCGCCAGCGCGGGCGGGGCCACGCTGGCGTAGTCGATCAGCGCGCCACCGATCGAGAAGCTGTGGTTGTCGAGTGTGTTCAGTGCGCTGATGCGGCCGCGCAGCTTGTAGGTGCTCAGCGTCGGCTTGAGTTCGATGCGCGTGGCGGTGTAGGCCGCGGCGGTGGTGTCATAGAAGGCAAACACCTCGATCAGGTTGCCGGCCCGCACATCGGCCAGGCCACGGGGGTAGCCGCCGAAGAGCGTGTCGGCGTCGACTCGCACCAGCTGCCCCAGCACCACCAACTGGCCCGCCGTCGTGTCCCCCGACTCCACCGGGCCGGCGATCTCGTTGCCGAACTGGATGCGCGAGGCGACGCCACTGCCGCTGTTGCCCTGCCGCTCGCCGGTCACTTCGACGACCATGCCGAGCTTGAGGTCGCCGCGCGCGCGGGTGGCGCCGTCGTCGTCGACGATGCGGGCCTGGCTGTCGTCGTAGCGCACGCCGTTGACGATGACCGAGCCAAAGCCGGAGATGCGGCCGCTCGAGGTGGTCTGGGCCGTCTGGCCGGTTCCGCCACTGTCAACGCCGCCGCAGGCCGTGGCCAGTGCGGCCACGGCCAGCAGCGCCGCGAGCGCGCGCCAGAGTGAACGGGTGAGTGTCATGGTGAAGTCCTCCTTCGCGCCGGCGGGGGTTTTGTGCTGGCAGGTTCAGGGGCGGTGGGCCGGGCCATCGCGTTGCTGTAGGCATAGAGGCCAATGCGCAACCGCTGGTCTTGCACGCGCTGCTGGGCTTTGTCGTCGTCGATCAGTTTTTGCACTTCGGGCGCGAGTGCGCGCAAGAGCTGCTGCCACTGCTCGCGCACCAGCGGTTGCAGGCGGTGCACCGAGCTGCGCGAGAGCTCGTCGGCGAACAGGGCTTGTTCGAGGTGAGGGGGCGCGTCGGCCAGCACGTTGGCAGTGGCGGCGCGCAGGTGGTCGCCCACGTTGCTGGCCAGAAACCCAAGCATGCGGGGCTCGTCACCGGCCGGTGCAAAACGGTCGCGCAGCAGCTCGACGCGGTCGGTGGCTTCGTCGACCCGTGTCAGGCCGAGCCGGCACAGCTCTTCGAGCAAGGTGCGCGGGTGCACGTCTTTGGTCACCGATTGGGCGAGGCTCTCGAAACTGGGCGAGGGGCCCTGGCGCGGCAGTGAGGCCAGGAATGCGTCGCCCGAGAGCAAGGCCGGGTCGCTGACCCAGCGCGTGAACACTTGCGTGGCCGGCGAGCGTTTGGGCTGCGCGGCGGGCTGGGTTTGCATCAACCGGCTCACCTCGCGGCGGTTCAGGCCGGTGGCGGCGCTGACACGGCTCACCGCCCGGGTGGCCGGCACGTCAGGGTGTGCGGCCAGGGCGGCGTCGATGAAGGCGGCGCGCAGCAGTTCGTCGAGGTCGGCATGGTGCAAACCCTTGGCAATGGCCAGCTCGGCCAGCGGCGTCAACAACGCGCCGCAGGCCTGGAGCAGGGCGGTCGCATTGGGCGCGGCGTTGGAGGCGGCATCGCTCACGAGGCTGGGCAAAGGCAGTGATCGGAAGGGGACAGTAGCACAAATGTGCTCATTGCACATTTGGCTGTTGCCCTCAAAAGTCTGCCCAGGGCGGTCTACCAACTCAGCGGGTTCAGCCGGTAGAACTGGCTCAGCTCCTGGAACAGCGCCGGGCTATCGGTGGCCAGCTGTTGTGGCTGCTCGAAAAACACCTCCGAGGCCACCGCAAAAAACTCCGCCGGGTCGGTGGCGCCATACGGGCTGAGCAGGCTCGGTTGGCCTGCGTCGGCCAGCGCGCGCAGCCGCGCAAACTCGGTCGCCATCACCTGCGACCAGCGCTCGTAACGCTTGGCGCCCGCCAACAGCGGCGCACCGTTGGCGTGGCCGTTTTCCTGGTCGAGCTGGTGCGCAAACTCGTGGATCACCACGTTTTGCCCGTCGTTGAACACGGCCGCGCCGTCGAGCGTGTCTTGCCACGACAAGATCACCTGCCCTTGCGACCATGATTCGCCCGACAGTGCACGCCGCTGGTCTTGCAACACGCCCGCGCCGTCGGTGTGCACACGGTCCACGAGAAACGCACCCGGGTAGACGAGGATTTGCCGCAGTTGCGCAAAGTACGACGGCCGGCGCCGGTTGAGCATCAACAAACAGGCCTGCGCCGCGATGGTCACGCGCATCTCTTCCGTGACCTCCAGGCCCGCACAGCCGATGAACGGCTTTTCAGCCAGAAACACCTGCATGTGTTTCTTGAGCTGCAACTGCAGGTCGGCCGGCATGTGGCGCACATAGGGCACCCGGCGGCGCAAGATCTCGCGCCACTCGGGCGGGAACGGTCGGCGGCGAATGCCCGCGCGGCGCACTCGGGTGAGCAGCGGCTGGCCTGCAAACACCGCCACCAGCAGCAGCGTCAGACCCAAAACGATGACGAGTGGCACGGGGTGGCCTTCGCTGTGACAACACCTGGCAAGTGTGTGCGCTTGGCCGGGTTTCAAGCCGTGGGGGTGTGACGAACCGTGCTGCGAGAGGGGATTTGCGCGGGGCGTGCATGCTGCTGCGCCCGCGCCATCTTGCTCAGGCCCGTCTACATCCAAGGAAACCCCGATGAAGCTGACCCCGATCTCTTGGGCGCTTTGCGCCAGCGCCGTGATCTCGCTCTCGGCTTGCGCACAGACCACGGCCACTCCCGCCCCGGCCGACGCGCCCGAAGTGAGCTTGACCCAGCTTCAACACCAGCCGCGCCGAAACCTTGGTCTCACTCGACCGCTTCAAGAAGGTGGCGGCTCAGTTGAAGGCGACGGTGATCCTGCAGCACGACGCTCGGGATGTGGGCAAGTTGCCGGTGTTTCCGGCGGCGGCGAAATAGACGACAGCAAGACGACAGCACGTGGTTGAACAGCGCCGCGCCCGGGATCAGCCTCACCGGCTCCATGCTCGCGTTGATCAGGCTCACGTCGGTAACGGTGGCCGGCGCCGGGCCCATGACACGATGCCCAAGGTTTCGGCCAACCACCGTTCAGCTTGGGGTGTTGGAAGCCCGTGCGGCATCGGTACGAAGCTTCGATACCTCAGCGCGAACAGGTGGACAGGGGTCACTCTCGGAGGCCTTGACGGAGTGAATTCGGCGCTCCCATACTAAAAAAGGAACGCTGTCGGGCCCGCCGGAGCGCTTTTCTGATTTGGCGGTGCAGCGCATGAGTTCACTGCTGTTCACCGCCGCCGAAAACGCCACCCGCACACTGGGCGGCCAGTGGCCGGTGGTGGCCGCCCGGCGGGCGGGCTGACGCTGCCGCGGTGCCCCGGGATGACACCGGGGCCGGCGCAGCGCCCCCCGGCCTATGCTTGCTGGTTTGGAAACATCGGTACGGAGAACCCATGAAACGTCTTGAAGGCAAATCGGCCGTCGTCACCGGCGCCGCCAGCGGCATTGGCCGCGCCACCGCGCTCTTGTTCGCCGAACACGGCGCCCGCGTGATCGCCGTTGACCGCGCGGCCGGCGGCCAGGCGCTGGCGCTGGTGCGCGACACCTCCCAAGAAGCCGACGTGGCCGACTACATCGAAGCCGCGGTACGCACGCACGGCGGGCTCGACATCGTCTACGCCAATGCCGGTGTGAGCGGCGGCATGCGCGCGTTTGACGACTGGTCGGTCGACGACTGGACGCGCATCCTGAGCATCAACCTGATCGGCACCTTTCTCGCCATCAAGTACGCCGCGCGTGTGATGGTGCCGGCTGGTCGTGGCTCGATCATCTGCACCGCCTCGGTGGCCGGGTTGCGCTCGGGTGCGGGCGGCCCGCCCTACAGCGCCAGCAAGGCCGGCGTGGTGAGCCTGGTGCAGACCAGCGCCAACCAGTTTGGTGGCACCGGCATCCGCATCAACGCCATCTGCCCGGGCCTGATCGAAACCGGCATGACGCAGCCCATCTTCGACCGTGCGCGCGAGCGTGGCACCGAACAAAAGATCGGCCAGCTCAACCCGCTGCGCCGCGGTGGCCTGCCGCACGAGATTGCTTATGCGGCACTCTTCCTCGCATCAGACGAGGCGTCGTATGTGAACGGCCAGGCGCTGCCGGTCGATGGTGGGCTGACGAGCTCGCTTCCGGTGGTGCCACCCAAGCTCTGAGCGACCGAAGTTCAAGCGCCGGCGCGGATCAGCGCTTGGCGCAGCCGGTGGGCGTCGATCGGTTTGGTCAGGAAGTCGTTCATGCCCGCGGCCAACGCTTGTTCGCGCTCTGACACCAGGGCCGCCGCGGTCAGCGCAATGATGGGCAGCTCTTGTGCCGAGTGAGTTTTGCGCAAGCAGCGCGCGGCTTCGTGGCCGCTCAGGCGCGGCATCTGCACGTCCATCAGCACCACGTCGAAGGGCCGTTGCGCCGTGGTGGCGCGTTCGACCGCGGCCACACCTTCCTGGCCGTCGCAGGCTTGTGTTACCTCCACGCCCCATTGTTCGAGCATGGCCACACCGATCATCATGTTGACGGCGTTGTCTTCGACCAGCAGCACCCGCAGGCCCACCAGGCGCTCGATGTCTTGTGCCTCCATGCGCGGGTCGATCACCGGCGCGTTGGTCACCGGCAGCGGCACCTCGGCCCAGAAGTGGCTGCCCATGCCCGGCGTGCTTTGCATGCCCACGCTTCCGTCCATCAGCGCGGCGAGTTCCTTGCAGATCGACAAGCCCAGGCCGGTGCCGCCAAAGCGGCGCGTGGTGGATTCGTCGGCCTGCATGAACGGCTGGAACAGGCGGCGCTGCGTGGCCTCGTCGATGCCCGAGCCGGTGTCGATCACGCTGAAGCGCACAAGCGCGGGGCTGGCCGGGTCGCTCGACATCGCCACCTCGATCTGCACCTGCCCACGCTCGGTGAACTTGAGGCCATTGGTGATGTAGTTGCTGAGGATCTGGCGCAGCCGCACCGGGTCACCGCGCACCGTGACCGGCACGCCCTCGGCCACCTTCAACGACAGCCCCAGCGAGCGCGCTTGCGCCAGCGATTGGTAGGCGTGGTGCACCGCCTTCAGCAGGTGGTGCAGGTTGAAGGGCACGGCCTCTACGCTCAGCTTGCCGGCCTCGATCTTCGAGAGGTCAAGGATGTCGGAGATGATGCCCGCCAGGCTCTGCGCACTGTCTTGAATTTGCTCCAGGTACTGCTGGCGGCGGGCAGCTGGGAGGCTCGGTTGCATGGCCAGGTTGGCCAGGCCCAGCAGGCCGTTGAGAGGCGTTCGGATTTCGTGGCTGGTGTTGGCAAGAAAGGCGCTCTTGGCGCGGTTGGCGGCCTCGGCCACGTCGCGCGCAGCGGCCAAGGCCTGGTCGATCTGGCGGCGCTCGGTCACGTCTTCGGTGATCCAGATGGTGCCGCCCATGCGGGGGTGCAGCGGGTCGACCACCTGGGCCAGCAAGCGGCACCAGAAGAGGCTGCCGTCTCGGCGCATCATCTGCCGATCCAGGTCCACCTGCTTGCCCTCGGCGAGCAGCGGGCCGGCGATGCGGCCGACCTCGGCATAGTCGTCGGTTGAGGCCCAGACCGCCGAACCGGGTTGCCCCACGAGCTCGCCAGCGTCCCAGCCGAACATGCGCTCAAAGCTCGGGTTGGCCTGCATGAAACGCTGGTCGCGGGTGAGTGCGATGCCGATCGACGCGTTTTTCAGAATCGCCTCGTGCTCCAGCCGCGCGCGCTGCGACTCGGTCACGTCACGGCCGTTGACCACCAGGTAGTCGCGCCCGTCCATCGAGAACTTGCCGGCCGACATGAGCAGCGTGACCAGTTCGCCCGACTTGTGTATGAAGAGTGTTTCGAGCTCGTTCACCCCGCCATGCGCCTTGAGCTGAGCCACCATGCGCGCGCGGTCGGTGGGCTCGTACCAGATGCCCAGAGCGAGCGCGCTTTTGCCCACCACCTCGCCGGCCTCGTAGCCGAACATTTGCTCGAAGCTCGTGTTGACCATCACGTACTCGCCGGTTTCCAAGTCGCTCAGCGTGATGAAGTCGGGGCTGGTCGCAAACAGGTGCGAGAGCATGGCCTGCGAGCGGCGCAGCGCCGCCTCGCTTGTCACCCGTTCGGTGATGTCGTAGTAGATCGAGAGCACCGCCGGCCCGTCGGCGGTGTTCACGCGCGAGCCACTGGCTTGCACCGTGAGGCGCCGGCCGTCGATGGCATTGAGCTGCACCTCGGCCAGGTCGAGGCTCTTGCCGATGGGCGATTGCGCCAGCCGGCGGATTCGCTCGGCCAGCAGGCCGTGCAGCGGCGGCGGGTAGAGCTGCACCAGGTCGAAGCCTTTCATGGCCTCGGGCGAGTCGAAGCCGAACAAATGCGCCGCGGCGTCGTTGGCCAGCAGGGTGATGCCCTTGCGGTGAAGCACCAGCGGTGTGGGTGACATTGCAAAGAGCTCGCGGTAGCGGCTCTCGCTCGCGCGGTGTGCTTCGCGCGCCTGCACCTCGGCGGTGATGTCTCGGCCCACACCCCAGTAGCCGGCAAATTGCCCCTCTTCGTCGAAGCGCGGCCGGCCGCTCACGCTGAAATGCAAGTCGCGGCCGGAGCCGGTCTCGATGCGCACCGGCAGGTCACTGAAGGGGCGGTGAGCCTCCAGGTCTTGGCGGTGCAAGGTCATGGCGGTTTGTTCGACCCGCATGTCCAGCGTCTCCCAGGGGCGCCGGCCCACACGCGCTTCGGCGGCCTGGACTTCGTCGCTCGGTGACTGGTAGTCGATGCGGCTGAAACGCAGCTCGGCGTCCATTTCCCAGTACCAGTCGGCGGCGATGGCGAGCAGGCTGCGAAAGCGCTGTTCACGCTCTTCGGCCTCGGCCATGGCGCGGTCGACGATGCGCGATATCTGCGTGCCCGCGACCATGCCCGTGCCCAGCAGCATGGCGTGGATCAGCAGGTTGATGCTGTCGGGGTTGCGTTGCACCGCGGCGGCGCCGGCCAGCCAACCGGCCGATTCGGCCGTGTAAAGCGCCAGCACGGCCACAGCACAGCCGGCCGCCAGCCCGAGGCCCGCGCGCAAGCTCGTCAACACGGTGACCAGACACACCAGCAAACCAAAAAAGCCCAGGCTCAAGCTGTGCAGCCCTTCGCCCACGCCAATGGCGGTGAGCGCCACGATGCTCACGCCGCCCCAGCCGACGGCCAGCATCACGGTGCCCAGCGGGGCATGGCTGAGCGAGCGCATCGCGATGGCAAAGCCCACCGACAGTGCCACGCAGGCGGCCACCAGCATCTCGCGCATGCCCGGCTGCAGCTGCAGCGCCAAGTTGCCGTAGATCAGCGCACCCACCAACGACATGCCGCAGCCCAGCCCGAAAAGGAGCCGGGCGATTTTTCTGTTCAAACCCTGTCGGGTGCTGGTGACCGATGGGCGTGGGGTGGAGTTCTGTGGGTCTTTCATGCGGTGGCATAGGCGTTGACACGCCTGCATCGCAGTGTCTCGTGGGCTAGCGTGTGCCCGCCGCCTCGTTTTCCCCGTTTGCGCAGGATGACCGTGCCGAATTTAACGCCGCACGCGTTTGTTGGGCGACGGCGCGCGCGGCCGAGGCAAAGTCGTTGCCCGATGAGGCATACAACACGGCACGCGACGAGCTCACCATGACCGGCCCGTTGGGCCGCCAACCGGCCTGCACCGTGGCCTGCGCGTCACCACCTTGTGCGCCCACACCGGGGATCAAGAGTGGCAGCGTGGGTGCGAGTTCGCGCACGCGGGCGATCTCGCCGGGGAAGGTGGCGCCGACCACCAGGCCGAGCTGGCCGGTGGTGTTCCACGCGCCGCTGGCAAGGCGGGCGATGTGTTCGAAGAGCGGCGTTCCGTCGGCGAGTGGTTGCGCCTGCAAGTCGGAGCCGCCGGGGTTGGAGGTGCGGCACAGCAGGATCAAACCGCGGTCGCTGTAGCGCAACCAGGGTTCGAGCGAGTCGAAGCCCATGAAGGGCGAGAGCGTCACCGCGTCGGCCTGGTAGCGCTCGAAGGCCTCGCGGGCGTACTGCTCGGCGGTGGCGCCGATGTCGCCACGCTTGGCGTCGAGGATCACCGGCACGCCGGGCGCCACCCGCTTGATGTGCGCCATCAGCCGCTCGAGCTGGTCTTCGGCGCGGTTGGCGGCGAAATAGGCGATCTGTGGCTTGAAGGCAATCGCCAGGTCTTTGGTCGCGTCGACGATGGCCGAGCAGAAGTCGTAGATGCGGCTCGCGTCGCCTTTCCAGGGGGCGGGGAATTTACCGGGCTCGGGGTCGAGGCCCACGCAGAGCAAAGAGTTGTTGGTGCGTTGGGCGGCGGCGAGTTGGTCGGTGAATTTCATGACGCCTTTCTGTTGGAGCAGGTCTTTCAGTTGATGCGCTTGGCGAGTTGGGCCCCGATGCCGGTGTAGCTGCCCGGCGTCATCGCCAGCAGGCGTGTCTTTTCGGCCTCGGGAATCTCCAGCGTACCGATGAATTGCTGAATGGCTTCGCGCGTGATGGTCTTGCCGCGCGTCAGCTCTTTCAGCCGCTCATACGGGTTGGCCAGCTTGTAGCGGCGCATCACCGTTTGAATTGGTTCGGCCAGCACTTCCCAGGCGCTGTCCAAGTCGGCGGCCAGCGCTTCGCGGTTGACTTCAAGCTTGCTCAGGCCGCGCAGCAGGCTGTCGTAGCCCAAGAGTGCATAACCGAGCGCCACGCCCATGTTGCGCAGCACCGTGCTGTCGGTCAGGTCGCGCTGGAAGCGGCTGATCGGCAACTTCTGGCTCAGGTGGGTGAGCAGCGCGTTGGCCAGGCCGAAGTTGCCTTCGGCGTTTTCGAAGTCGATCGGGTTGACCTTGTGCGTCATGGTCGACGAGCCTATTTCGCCTTCTTTCGTGCGCTGCTTGAAGTAGCCCAGGCTGATGTAGCCCCAGACGTCGCGCGACCAGTCGATCAGAATCGTGTTGGTGCGCGTGAGCGCATCAAACAGCTCGGCCATGTAGTCGTGCGGCTCGATCTGGATGGTGTAGGGGTTGAAGGCCAGGCCCAGCTGCTTCTCGATCACACGCTGGCTGAAGGCCTCCCAGTCGAAATCGGGGTAAGCCGAGAGGTGGGCGTTGTAGTTGCCGACCGCGCCGTTCATCTTGGCCAAGAGCTTCACGCTGGCAATGCGCTCGCGTGCCGTGAGCAGCCGCGCCATCACGTTGGCCACTTCCTTGCCGACCGTGGTGGGGCTTGCGGTCTGGCCGTGGGTGCGCGCCAGCATTGGCACCTCGGCCTGGGCTTTGGCCAGGGCTGCCAGGGTGGTGATGATGGTGTCGAGCGTGGGCAGCAGCACCTCGTGGCGCGCGGCCTTGAGCATCAGGCCATGGCTGGTGTTGTTGATGTCTTCGCTGGTGCAAGCGAAGTGCACAAACTCGCCCGCCGCCTTCAGCTCGGGCGTGTGTTCGAAACGGCTCTTGAGCCAGTACTCGACCGCCTTCACATCGTGGTTGGTGGTTTTTTCGATGTCTTTGATGGCCTGGGCATCGGCCTCGCCAAAGCGTGTGACCAGCCCGCGCAGCAGGCCACGGCCCGCCTCCGACAGCGGCTTGAACTCGGCGAAGCCGGCGTCTGAAAGCGCAATGAACCATTCCACCTCCACCTGCACCCGGCGGTGCATCAACCCGAACTCCGACAACAACGCGCGCAGCGGCGCCACCTTGGGGGCATAACGGCCGTCGAGCGGCGAAAGGGCGGTGAGGGCAGACAGGTTCATGGGAATCAGGGGCAGGCAACAACGGCGGCAATTTTAGGCGCGCAAGCCGGCGCGGCCGATTGATATATCGCCTCGCCTCCCGCCCTTTGCCGGCCCTGCGCCCAGCCCGATGACGCGACTTGCCCGTTTGCTTGCTCTCTTGATCGTTTCGTCGCTGGGCTTGAGCGTGTCAACGAGATGGACGGCTCACGGGCGCTTCCCTACTCAACCTCGGTGACGCCCACCTGCAGGCCGGTGACGACAAAAAGGCGCTGGCGGCTTACACCACCTTCGTCGGCTTGTCGCCGCAGCACGCACGCGCGGCGCAGCTGCAGGCCTGGATCGCCACGCCCGATGCGGCGCACCGCCCGCTGCTGAACTAGGGTTCATCCGGAGCCGTCGGCGGGCCCGGCGACTGATCTAGATGACTTGCCCCCGTTTCGTCACGCAATCGTCACGGCCGCTCACCACAATTCCCCAATCGTTGGATGCGAGGAGTGGCCATGGCCGACGTGGTGATCGATGTGGTGCAGCTGCGCAAGACCTTTGGCCAGTGCGCCGCACTGCGTGATGTGTCGCTGCGGGTGCAGCGCGGTGAGATGGTGGCGCTGCTGGGGGCTTCGGGCTCGGGCAAGTCGACCCTGCTGCGCCATCTCAATGGCCTGCACCGGGCCGACGCAAACAGCCACTCGCAAATCACGGTGCTGGGCAACGTGCTGCAGCAAAACGGCCGCCTCGGCCCCGGCACCCGCGCCACGCGCACCAAGGTGGCGGCCATCTTCCAGCAGTTCAACCTGGTCGACCGCCTCTCGGTGATGAACAACGTGCTGGCCGGTGCGCTGCACCGCCTGCCGCTGTGGCGCGGGTTGCTGGGCCGCTTTCCACAGGCTGAGCTGCAGCGTGCGTTTGACGCGCTGCAACGGGTGGGCATCGAGCGTTGCGCTTGGCAGCGTGCCTCCACCCTGTCGGGCGGGCAGCAGCAGCGCGCCGCCATCTCGCGCGCGCTGGTGCAGGGCGCACAAATCATCTTGGCCGACGAGCCCATCGCCTCGCTCGACCCCGAATCCAGCCGCCGCGTGATGGAGCTGCTGGCCCAGGTGAACCGCGAGCTGGGCGTGACCGTGATCGTCTCGCTGCACCAGGTTGACTACGCGTTTGCCTACTGCCCGCGCACCGTGGCGCTGCGCGCCGGCGAGGTGGTGCACGACGGCCCCACCGAACAACTCACCCCGCAGCGCCTGCGCGACCTGTACGGCACGCAGACCGACGAGCT
>JBBRFR010000006.1:0-28813 GCA_038241485.1 Burkholderiales bacterium | reverse complement strand
TGTCGAACGGCTTCACGTTCGTCGAGGCCTACCTCGCACGCGGCATGCACATCGACGACTTCGCGCCGAACCTCTCCTTCTTCTTCAGCAACGGCATGGACCCGGAGTACACCGTGCTCGGCCGCGTGGCGCGCCGCATCTGGGCGGTGGCGATGCGCGAGCGTTATGGTGCCAACGAGCGCAGTCAGAAGCTGAAGTACCACGTGCAGACCAGCGGCCGCTCGCTGCATGCGCAAGAGATCCAGTTCAACGACATCCGCACCACGCTGCAAGCGCTGATCGCGATCTACGACAACTGCAACTCGTTGCACACCAATGCCTTCGACGAGGCCATCACCACGCCCACCGAAGACAGCGTGCGCCGCGCCATGGCCATCCAGCTCATCATCAACCGCGAGTGGGGCCTGGCGAAAAACGAAAACCCCAACCAGGGCGCTTTCATCATCGACGAGATGACCGAGCTGGTCGAAGAAGCGGTGCTGAAAGAGTTCGAGAAAATCGCCGAGCGCGGCGGCGTGCTGGGTGCCATGGAAACCGGCTACCAGCGTGGCCAAATCCAGGAAGAGAGCATGCGCTACGAGATGCTCAAGCACACCGGCGAGTACCCCATCATCGGTGTCAACACCTTCCGCAACCCGCATGGCGACCCAGTGCCCGATCACATCGAGCTGGCGCGTTCGACCGACGACGAAAAACAGTCGCAACTCAAACGCCTGGCTGCGTTCCATGCCGAGCATGCGCACGAGTCGCCCGCCATGCTGCAGCGCCTGCAGCAAGCCGTGATCGCCAACCAGAATGTGTTCGATGTGCTGATGGACGCGGTGCGCGTGTGCTCGCTGGGGCAGGTCACCACGGCGCTGTTTGAGGTGGGTGGGCAGTACCGCCGAAGCATGTAGGGATCGGACCTGCGCCGAAAGCGCGCAAAATCCGACCCGATGAAGCCGCTGCCCGACACATCACCCGCCCTGGCCCAGGCACGCCGCGCGTGGAAACTGCTCTACCGCGACTCGCCCCGCTGCATCGTGCTGGCCGACCAGGCGCTGGCCAAGGCGCGGGAGCAGGGCGACGCGGCCGCTGAAGGTTGGGCCCACCTGGTGCGTGGGCTTCACCTCATCTGGTACGCCACGCCGCAACAAGCTGCCAGCGAGTTGGTCGAGGCGCAACGCTGCTTCACCATCACCCACGACCGCGCCGGCCACCTGCTGGCCGAGGTGGGCATTGCGCGCTGCCTGTGGCGCGAAGGCAAGTACCGCGAATCACTGGAACGTGTGCTGCCGCTGCGCGCCGAAGGCCTGAGCGTGCTCAAGCGCGACGAGCTGGGCATGCTGCTCAACGTGATCGCCGGCTGTTACTCGTCGCTCGGGCAATCGGAGCAGGCCTTTGCCTACATGTATCAGGCGCTGCACGAAGCCAAGCCCGCACGCGGCAACGGCTTCGAGGTGGTGCTGTATTGCAACCTCGCGCACGAGCTGATTCAGCTCGGCGACCACCACCAGGCACTGCGCTACATCGAAGAAGGTGTCAGCCGTGGCACGCAGCTGAGCAACGCACGGCTGATGAGCGTGCTGCTGATCAACCGCGTGATCTGCCTCACCGGGCTCGACCGTTCGCCCGAAGCGCTGCCCGACGTGCAGTTCCTGCTGCAAATGCCGCCTGATGAGAGTGGGCGCGGCCGCACCAACGCCGATTTCGAGACCCTGGCGCTGGCCGCCCTGCGTGCCGGTGACTTGCCGCTTGGCCGCGAACTGGTTGAGCGAGCGCGGCAAGACAGCGTGACCCTCAAGGTGCCCGACGAGCGCATCACCCTGGTGGTGGCGATGGCCGAGGCCCTGTGTGCCGACCAGCACCTGCCGCAGGCGGCCTCTTTGCTGGTGGAGTCCCAGCCCCTGCTGGCCCATGCCGACGAAGACGGCATCAGCCTGCGTGTGCGCTGCCTGTTCTACCAGGCCCTGGCCGACGTGCACGAGCGCCTGGGCAACACCCCGCAGGCGCTGGCCGCGCTGCGCGAGTGGCAACACTGCCACGTGGCGCGTGTGCACCAGGCCTCGCGGGCGCGTTACCAGGCGGCGTCGCTGCAGACCGAGCTGCGCCGCCTGCAATACAACCTGGACGAGATCGAAGCCCGCCGCCGCACCACCGAGCGCGCCCGCGCTGAGCTGGAGGCCATCAACCAGCAGCTCTCGCAAAAGATCCACGAGGTGCAGGCCTTGCAGATCGAGCTGGAAAAACAGGCCGCGCGCGACTTTCTCACCGGCCTGTTCAACCGCCGCCACCTCAACGACGTGCTGCCGCAGATGCTGGCGCAGGCGCGGCGCGAGCAGCAGCCACTGGCGCTCGCCATCATCGACCTCGACCACTTCAAGGCCGTCAACGACCGCCACGGCCACGTGGCTGGCGACACGCTGCTGGCCTCGTTCGGCTCACTGCTGAACGAAGGCACGCGCCAGAGCGACCTGGCCTTCCGCTTCGGCGGCGAAGAGTTCTGCCTGCTGATGCCGGGCAGCGGCGCACACGAGGCGCAGCGCAAGGTGCTGGGCCTGCTGCAGGCGTGGCGGCGCAAGGCCTTCCACTTTGAGACCGGCTCACTGACGGCGAACACGTTTTCTGCCGGCGTGGCCGACTCGTTTGCCGCCCTGCAAGGGCGCGATTCGATGGAGCACCTGCTCAAGGCTGCCGACGACCTCTTGCTGGTGGCCAAGCGCAGCGGACGCAACCAGGTGCTGTGGGCCGACGCGCCTGCGGCCGAATTCGAGCGCTCCTAGCGCCCGTTCAGCGGCATTTGCTGCCCGACACAAGCCCCAGTCTCGTTACTTTTTCGCACACGCGTCTCTTTAACCCATCAGTTTCTGGCAGCAGGCCGGCATCGTTGGGCTGTTCAACGCCCTCAAGGCTGGCCCGACGATGTTCAACCCCGCTTTCCCGGCCACCTGGGAAGCCATGCCCGCCTCGCTGCTGATCGCCCTGCTCGACGGCCTGCGCGTGAGCCAGGTGGCCAGCCAGCGTTCGATCTACAGCGCCTTCATGGGCCTGATCCCCAACGCGCACTACTCGAAGCCGATCAACGCCAAGCAGTCGATGCTGGTCACCACGCTGCCCATGGCCCTCGCCCTGGGCGCGCGCATGTACACCCGTCTGCGCGCACAGAACTTCACCTTCAACACGCCAAGACCGCCGTCACCTCGCTGGTGTGCGACATCCTCGACCCGGCCGGCCTGAAGCCGAGTGGGCGCCGACGGGCGCCGCGCAGGTGCAGCGCTGGCTTTCGGTGGCGGCGGGTTCGCTGGTCAACGGCCCCGCCAGTGCGCGTGTCAACGTGCTGTTCGGTCGGCCGCAAGACCCACGCTGCAGTGACATTGCAAGCCAGCTCTTCAAACGCCTGGACGATCACCTCGCGACACAACCCTTCCTCACCGGCGCGCGGCCCACCATTGCCGACGTGGCGCTTTACACCTACACCGCGCATGCCCCCGAAGGGGCGGTGCCGCTGCAGCCCTACGCGCATTTGCGCCCCTGGCTCGCTTGCATCGAGGCCTTGCCGCGTTTTGTCGGCATGGTGCGCAAACCCGGCGCTGGCCTGATCAATATGAGCAACGTGCACAACGGTGAGCGCGAGGTGCAGCTGCGCGTGGGCGTGCACGAGCGCTCGGCGGCGGTGATGCAGCAGGTGATCCGCCCGGCCATGCCCGAGCAGCACATCGAGCTATTTCACAAGCTGCCCACGCTGCTGGTGGGCGGGCTCGATGCGCAACGCCGGCCTTGGGCCACCGTGCTCAGCGGCTGGCCAGGTTTCATGCACGCGCCCGATGCGCAACACTTGCGCATCGAGGCCCTGCCTCACAGCCACGACCCGCTGGCTTTGCAGCCCGGCATGCCACTCGGCCTGTTGGGCCTGGAGCCACACACACGCCGGCGCAACCGCATGAACGGCAGCGTGGTCGCCCTGGATTCGCAGGGCTTCACGCTGCAGGTCGACCAGAGTTTCGGCAACTGCCCCAAGTACATCCAGGCGCGCGTGCCACGTTGGGTGACGCGCGGTACGCCGCCGCCGGCGCAGCCCGAAGGCGCGCAGCTCAGTGCGGCGGCGCGCCGGCTGGTGAGTGCGGCCGACACGCTGTTCATTGCATCGTCCACCGCGCAGGCGCGCGGCCATGCGGGCGCAGAAGGTGTCGACGTGTCACACCGCGGTGGCCTGCCTGGCTTCGTGCGCGTGACGCAACACACCGACGGCGCGACCGTGCTGCACATTCCAGACTACCGCGGCAACAACTTCTTCAACACGCTGGGCAACCTGGCCGTGAATCCGCGCGCCGGTTTGCTGTTCATCGACTTCGAGCGCGGCGACCTGCTCCAGCTCACCGGCCACACCGAGCTGCTGTGGGGCGAGGCGCCAAGCCGCGAGATCCGCTTCACCGCAGAGCGCGGCCTGTGGCGAGCGGGCGCGCTGCCGCTCGCGTGGTCGGCGCCCGAGTACGCGCCTCAACTCATTGGATGACGCACCCGCGTGACACCCGAGCGTGACACCCACGCGACTGCCGGGGTCGCACCCAGACGCTAGCCTCGCGGGTTCCACACCCCATTCAGGAGACCGCACCATGGACACCAGCCAACTCTTTTCGCTCAAAGGCCGCACCGCCCTCATCACCGGCGGCTCGCGAGGCATCGGCCGCATGATCGCGGCGGGTTTTTTGGCACAAGGCGCACGTGTCTACATCTCGGCGCGCAAGGCCGAGGCCTGCGACCAGGCGGCGAAAGAGCTGTCGGCCATTGGCCCGTGTTTTTCGCTGCCGGCCGACGTGTCCAGCCTGGCCGGTGTGCAAGGCCTGGTTGCCGCCTTCTCCAAGCACGAGACGCAACTCGACATCTTGGTCAACAACGCCGGCGCGGCCTGGGGCGCTGATTTCGACGAGTTCCCCGAGAGCGGCTGGGACAAGGTGGTCGACCTCAACATGAAGACGCCCTTCTTCCTGACACAAGCGCTCAAGCCCCTGCTCGCCAAGGCCGGCGAAAAGCAGCCTGCCAAGGTGATCAACATTGCTTCGATCGATGGCGTCGCCATCAACCCGATGGAGACGTATTCGTATGCCGCCAGCAAGGCCGGGCTGATCCACCTCACCAAGCGCATGGCCACGCACCTGATCCAACACAACATCGTCACCACCGCCATCGCCCCCGGCGCCTTTGCCTCGGAGATGAACCGCGCCGCACGCGACCAGGCCGAAGCAGTGGCCGCGCGCATCCCGGCCAAGCGCATCGGCGCCGATGAAGACATGGCCGGTGCGGCCATCTTCCTGGCCTCGCGGGCCGGCGATTACGTGGTCGGCAACACCTTGATCGTCGACGGTGGGGTGACACTCGGTCGCTGAAACGGTATGAGCATTTGCAGGCCGCCTTCACTTTGGTGAACCCCAGCTTGCAGAAAACTCGGTATGTTCTTAGGATCGAAGCGCTGCAAAGGGGTTCGATACCTCAACCCGAACGGAGAGTATTTCGCACGTGCTGAACTTCGTCGCGAATCAGACAACGCCATGTCGGTGGGTCACGGCCGCTGAAACTACAAAACCAACAGGAGACCCCCGATGGACTTCGGCTTCACCCCCAAGATGACCGAGTGGCAAAGGCGGCTGATGGATTTCGTCAACCAGCACGTCGTGCCCGCCGAACCCTTGTTCCGCAAGGAAATGGAAGCCAACCGCGCCAAGGGCAACCAGTGGAACCCGACACACGAGGTGATGGACGACTTGAAGGCCAAGGCCCGCGCAGCCGGCCTTTGGAACATGTTCCTGCCGGCGTCGCAACTCGGCGCTGGCTTGTCCAACGTGGAATACGCGCCGCTGTGCGAAATCATGGGCCGCTACCCGCTGACCAGCGAGTCGATGAACTGCTCTGCCCCCGACACCGGCAACATGGAGCTGCTGGAGCGTTACGGCACTGCCGCGCACAAAGAGAAGTGGCTCAAGCCGCTCTTGGCCGGCAAGATCCGCTCGGGCTTTGCGATGACCGAGCCTGATGTGGCTTCGTCGGACGCCACCAACATCCAGTCACGCATCGTGCGCGACGGCGACCACTACGTCATCAACGGCCGCAAGTGGTGGACCTCGGGCGCACCCGACCCGCGTTGCAAGGTGCTGATCTTCATGGGCAAGACCGGCACGGTCGATGACCCGAGCCCGCACAAGCAGCAATCGATGATCATCGTGCCGATGGACACGCCGGGGGTGAAAGTTGAGCGTTGGTTGTCGGTGTACGGCTACGACCACGCACCACATGGCCACGCCGAGATCAGCTTCACCAACGTGCGTGTCCCGGTCGACCACCTGCTGCTGGGCGAAGGCCGCGGCTTCGAGATCGCACAAGGCCGCCTCGGGCCGGGCCGTATCCACCACTGCATGCGTTTGATCGGCGGCGCCGAGCGGGCGCTTGAGCTGATGTGCAAACGCGCGCTCACGCGCAAGCCCTTCGGCAAGCTGCTGTCTGACCAGGGCGTGTGGCGCGAGCGCATTGCGCACTCGCGCATCCTGATCGACCAAGCTCGTTTGCTAACGATGAACGCGGCCTATGCCATGGACACCAAGGGCAACAAGGGCGCACGCAACGAGATCGCCATGATCAAGGTGGCCGCGCCGCAGATGGCTTGCCAGGTGATCGACTGGGCGATCCAGATCCACGGTGGCGCGGGTGTCTCGCAAGACACGCCGCTTGCCGCGGCCTACACCAGTGCTCGCACCATCCGCTTTGCCGACGGCCCTGACGAGGTTCACCTCAATGCCATCGGCAAGACGGAGCTGGCCAAGTACATGGCCCCCAAAGTGAAGGCTTGAGAGCCCAACCCCACAACGAGGCGCACCACCATGTCTGACCGTCACTTCGCCTTCTGGCCGGAACACGCACCGCGCCACCTGCACGTGCCTGAAACCAGCCTGTACTACAACGTCGAGGTCGCGGCGGCACGCTTCCCGAAGAAGCCGTTCCTGATCTTCTACGACACACCGCTCACGTATCTGGAGTTCAAGCAAGAGACCGAGGCGCTGGCGGCCTACCTGGAGCAGGTGTGTGGCGTGAAGAAGGGCGACCGCGTGCTGCTCTACATGCAGAACAGCCCGCAGTTCATGATCGGCTATTACGCGATCCTGCGTGCCAACGCGGTGGTGGTGCCGGTGAACCCGATGAACCTCACCGGCGAGCTCAAGCACTACGTGAGCGACGCCGACGCCCGCGTGGCGCTGATCTCGCAAGAGCTCTACCCGCGCATGAAGCCGCTGCTCAACCCGGGTGGTGACGGCAGCCTCGAGCACATCGTCGTGGCCGCGTACAGCGATTACCTGCGCCAGCCGACCGCCCTCAACGTGCCCGAGTTCGTGGCCGCGCCGCGCGCGCCCATCGAGGCCGCCGGCGTCTCGCTGTGGGCCGACGCGATGGCGCGCCAGCTCAGCCCCGGCCCGCTCACTGTCGGCCCCGATGACCTGTGCGTGATGCCCTACACCTCGGGCACCACCGGCCACCCCAAGGGCTGCATGCACACCCACCGCACCACCATGTACAACACGGTGTCGGGGGGCGTGTGGGGGCAGAGCCACCAGGGCACGGTGTCGCTGGCGGTGTTGCCGCTGTTCCACGTGACCGGCATGCAAGCCAACATGAACGCGGTGATCTTCGGCGGCTCAACCGTCGTGCTGCTGCCGCGCTGGGACCGCGATGCTGCGGCCGAGTGCATCCAGCGCTACCGCATCACCGGCCTGGGCCTGATCACCGCGATGGTGGTCGACTTCGTCTCCAACCCCAAGCTCGATGACTACGACCTGACCAGCCTGCGCCGCATCGGCGGTGGCGGTGCGGCCATGCCCAAGGCGGTGAGCGACATCCTGGAACACAAGCTCGGCCTGAAATACGGCGAGGGTTATGGCATGTCGGAAACGAACGCCGCCACCCACATGAACCCGCCCGACCGCTCCAAGAAGCAGTGCCTGGGTGTGCCGGTTTTCGATGTCGACGCCCGCGTGGTCGACCCCCTCACGCTGCAAGAGCTGCCACCGGGCGAAACCGGCGAGATCATCGTCAGCGGCCCGCAGGTGATGGTGGGCTACTGGAAAAACCCCGACGCCACACGCGACGCGTTTGTCGAGCTCGACGGCAAACGTTTCCTGCGCACCGGCGACCTGGGGCAGACCGATGACGAGGGCTACTTCTTCTTTGTCGACCGCCTGAAGCGCATGATCAACGCGGCCGGCTTCAAGGTCTGGCCGGCCGAGGTGGAGGCGCTGCTGTACCAGCACCCGGCCATCCAAGAGGCCTGCATCATTGCCGCCAAGGACGTGAAGCGCGGCGAGACCGTCAAGGCCTTCGTGGTGCTCAAAAAAGACCACGTGGGCAAAGCGAGCGAGCAAGAGATCATCGACTGGTCGCACGCCAACATGGCGGCCTACAAGATCCCGCGCATCGTCGAGTTTGTCGAGGCCTTGCCCAAGTCGGGCACGGGCAAGGTGATGTGGCGCGAGCTGCAAGAAAAAGAGAACGCGCGCAGCGCAGCGGCCTGAACGGGCGGCGCGCAGGCCGCGCCACAAAGTTGATGCACGTTGCCGCACCAAGCGGCACACTCGGGCCCCACGAGGCTCCCCTTGAGCCGGCGCCCCGACCTCGCCATGCCACTGTTTCCCCAAGAAGCCCTCAACGACGGCGTGCGCAAGCGCGAGGTCTTCGGCTGGGCCATGTACGACTTCGCCAACTCGGGCTACACCACGGTGGTGCTCACGGCGGTGTTCAACGCCTACTTCGTCGGCGTGGTGGCGCAAGGCGCGCAATGGGCCACGCTGGCCTGGACGCTCACACTCGCACTCTCCAGCGTGCTGGTGATGATCGTGATGCCGGCGCTCGGCGCCTACGCCGACCTGCGCGCCAACAAAAAGCGCCTGCTCGCCATCAGCACCGCAGGCTGTGTGGCGGCCACCGTGATGTTGGCCTTCGCCGGCCGCGGCGACGTGGCCTGGGCAGTGGCAGCGGTGGTGTTGTCGAACACCTTTTATGCCATTGGGGAGTCGCTCACCGCTGCGTTTTTGCCCGAACTCGCCAAACGCGAGGCACTCGGCCGCGTGTCGGGCTGGGGTTGGAGCTTTGGCTACTTCGGCGGCATGCTGTCGCTGGGCCTGAGCCTGGCCTATGTGCTGGCGGCGCAAGCGCGTGGCGAGCCGGCGACCTCGTTCGTGCCGGTCACCATGATGATCACCGCGGGCGTCTATGGCCTGGCTTCATTGGCCACCTTCTTGTTGTTGCGCGAGCGGGCGGTGCCGCAAGCGCAGGCCACCCGTCAGGCCGGCTTGCGCGCCTCCATCGAGCGCCTGGCGAGCACCTGGCGGCGAGCCCGCCAGTTCCGAGATTTTTCATGGCTGCTGGCCTGCGGCGCGAGCTACCAGGCCGGCATCTCGGTGGTGATTGCACTGGCCGCCGTCTACGCCGAGCAGGCGCTGGGCTTCAAGCAGGCCCAGACCATGGCGCTGGTGTTCCTGGTCAACATCGCCGCGGCACTCGGCGCCTTCGGCTTCGGCTACTGGCAAGACCGCATCGGCCACAAGCGAGCACTCGCCGTCACGCTGGCCGGCTGGGTGCTGATGACGGTGCTGGCCGTGCTGGCCACGAGCCCGGGACTGTTCTGGGTGGCCGCGGTGATCGCCGGTTTGTGCATGGGCTCCAGCCAGTCGGCCGGGCGAGCGATGGCGGGGCTCTTTGCGCCGAGCGAACACCGGGCCGAGTTTTTTGCGCTGTGGACGTTTGCGGTGCGGCTGGCGGCCATCATCGGCCCGGTCACCTACGGCGTGGTCACGGTGCTCACCAGTGGCAACCACCGCCTGGCGATTTTGTCGACCGGCGTGTTCTTCATTGCCGGGCTGTTGTTGCTGATTCCGGTCAACGTAGAGCGCGGCGCGGCCGCCGCACGCGACAAAAGCTGAGTTTTTCGCGCCGATTCTTCAAATCGGCGAGTGAATTTCAGAATCGGCAAGACGCTAAGCGGCGTCTTTCGCACAGTGAAGGCCTCTTTCCTGCCTGGAGACATGGCCTTGAAACCCTTGCCCCTGAAACTCATCGCGCTCGCCGCGCTGGCCGCGGCCACCTTGTCCGGCTGCGCCTCTTGGCGTGTCGACAAAGCCGCCCGCGTGGCCACCGGCCTGACCAGCCACCTGATCTGCGACGACACCTTCGTCTCCGGCATCGACCCCGAAACCGCGTTTGCCGAGCGTGTGCAGCCCTTGCCCGGCATGGGCCCCTTCAGCTGGGCGCTGCGCCGCCAGGTCGACACGGCTCAACGTGAGGTCACGGTGTCGATGGCGGGCCTGTTTGAGAGCCGGGCCCGGCACCGCGAGGGCCTCGGCTGTGTGGCCCTGCCCAGCGACATGGCGCTGGAGCCAGTGCCCGCGCTTGCGGCCATCACCACCCAGCCTGCCCTGCTGCCCGAGATCGCGGGCCCGGCCCTGGTGCACACCACCCACCCCGCCCTCGCCGCCGTTCTGGCGCGCGCCCTTTCACCGCAACCGCACAACACCAAGGCGGTGGTGGTGCTGCACAAGGGCCAGCTGATCGGCGAAACCTATGCCAAAGGGTATGGCGTCAACACCCCGGTGCTCGGCTTCTCGATGACCAAATCGGTGACCCATGCCCTCATCGGGATCTTGGTGCAACAGGGCCGGCTCACGCTGCAGCAGGCCGCACCGCTGCCCGAATGGCGCGAGCCAACCGACCCGCGCCATGCCATCACCATCGAGCACCTGCTGCGCCACACCTCGGGCCTGGACTTGTTGCAGAACAACAGCGGTTTCGATTCGAGCACGCAGATCATGTACAGCGTGCGCGACAAGGCCGCCACCGCGGCTGCCGCGCCACTGGCCGTGCCGCCGGGCACGCGTTGGTCGTATGCCGACACCAACTACGTGCTGCTGTCACGCATCGTGCGCGACAGCGTCGGTGGCAGCGCGCAAGACGTGCTGCGTTTTGCCCACAGCGAGCTTTTCGGCCCGCTCGGCATGCGCCAGGTCACGCTGGATTTCGACGCCACCGGCACCCCCGTGGGCGCCTCGCACATGCTCGCCTCGCCGCGCGACTGGGCCCGCTTCGGCCAACTCTACCTCGACGACGGCGTGGTGGGTGGGCGCCGCATCCTGCCTGCCGGCTGGGTGGCGCAATCGGCCACACCCACCTTGGCGACTGGCTATGGCGCCGGCTTCTGGAGCAACCGAGTGCCCGGAAACGTACCGAATTGGGGGGTGCCTTGGGGCCTGGCCAGCGCGCCACCCGACACCTTTTTTGCACGCGGCTTCATGGGCCAGTTTGTCGTAGTCATCCCGTCGCAGCGCCTGGTGATCGTGCGCATGAGCGTGTCGCATGTGCGGGGAGACGACATCGTAGAGACCAACCGCATCGTGGGGGAGGTGCTGGCGGCGCTCAGGCCTTCGCTGTGACCTGCCAATGCCCCGTGGCCTCACTCACGACGCCATCAACCTGCAGCTTGTTCAAGTGCGCCAACAACGAGCGCACCGCCACCGGCAACATGCGCGGGTCAACATCGTCGTAGGCGAAGGGCAGCAGCTGCTCCAGCGTCGCTGGGCCGTGCGCGCGCACCACGCTGAGCACCTTGGCTTCGCGTTTCAGGCGGTGGTCGATCACCGCCTGAATGGCTTGGCGGGGCTGGGCCATCAGGAAGCCGTGGCCGGGGGCGAGCCAGTCGATGTCTTCGTGCCGCAGCGCGCGCAGTGAGTTGATGTAGGCCGCCATGTCACCGTCGGGTGGGTTGATCACCACGGTCGAGGCCTGCATCACGTGGTCGCCGGTGAAGAGGGTTTTTTCTTCTTCGAGCAGGTAGCACAGGTGGTTGGACGCATGGCCCGGCGTGTGCACCACCCGCAGCGTGGCCTGCGGGCTCACCTGCAGGCGCTCGCCGTGTTGCAACACACGGTCGGGCGCGAAGCTGGCGTCTTGTTTGTGCGGGTGGTCGGGCTGGCGGCCCAGCACCTGCGCGTGGGTGTGCTGCTGGAGCGACACGCTGGCGGGTGAATGGTCCATGTGCGTGTGGGTCGCGAAGATCCACCGGATCGGCCCGGGTGCCGCCGCAAGAATGGCTTCCACGTGCTCGGGCAGCGCCGGGCCGGGGTCGATCACGGCCCATTCGTTGTTGGCGCCGCCGCCCACCAGGTAGGTGTTGGTGCCGGGGCCGGTCATCACGCTCGAATTGGGCGCGGTGACGCGGATCACGTGCGCCGAGAGTTTGACCGCGCGGCCGGGCACGATCTCATACGACGCGGTGCCGTGGCCCAGCGGGTCGATGCGGCCCATCTCGGCCCAGGCGTGCTCGGTGGGCAGCACCGGGCGCAGGCCCTGGTGGCCCGAGCCAATGCGCGGGTTGATCAGGCTCACCTCGCGCGGCTCGCGCGCCCAGGCCATCAGCGCGGGCGCGCTGTCGAAGTGGGCGATGGCGCTCAGCGTGGCGCGGGTCGGCCCCATCAGCTTGAGCGAGTCGCTGCGTGCCAGAGCCTCGCTCGGGCGCAGCCACTGCATCGCCACCATTTCATGCCCATCGTGCTCGGCGGTTTGTGCGGCGGGCGCGAGCGCCACGAAGAAGCGCGTGTCGAAGCGTTTGGCGCGGCCTAGTGGCGTGAGCCAGTGGCTGAAGTAGACGAGTTGATCCACGTCGAGCTTCAGGCCTTCGGCCTCGCACAGCGCGCCCAGGTTGCGCTCGCCACGGTACAAAGGCCCGCGCCACTCGCCGAGGCGCGTTGCGGCCTCACCTTGCAGCGCCACCTGCCTGCCGCTCGCATCGGCGGCAAACAGCAAGCCGCTCTCTTCAAAACACTCGCGGAGGCCGGCGATGCAGTAGTCGAGCCCCCCTTCGGGCAGGCCCAGGCGGGCGCTCACGGCGGCGTCGTCGCTGCCGCTGCAGTGGGCGCGCCACTGCGAATCAGACTTGTCGATGGTGCCGCCGGGGAACACCCAAGCACCGCTGTTGTGGTCACCACGTTCGGCGCGGCACAAGAGCAGCACCTGCATGCCGCCGGGGCCGTCGCGCGCCACCACCAAGGTGGCAGCGGGGCGAGGCGGCCGCTCGGCGGCGGTGAGGTCGAGCGGCGCGGTGTCGGAGGCTTTCATGGCAGGCACTTTGACGAATCTGCAAGGGGCCGCAAGTCTGGCATTCCCGCGTCGCCAAGGTGGCTGCGGTGCTGTTCTGGGGTGAGGACAATCGAAGCCCCGCCTTGCCCCACGAAAGCGACCCCAGCGATGTCCATCATCCTCGTCCGCCACGGTGAAACGCCGCTCAACGTGACCCGCATGCTGCAGCCGGCCAACACACCGCTCAGCGCCAACGGGCTGGCCCAGGCGCAACGGGTCGCCCAGCGCCTGGCGGGCATGCAGCTGGCCGGCATCGTGAGCAGCGATTTGCCGCGCGCACTGAGCACGGCCGAGGCGATTGCAACAACAACCGGCCTGACACCGTCGACCACCGCGCTGCTGCACGAGCGCAACTTCGGTGACCTGCGTGGCCAGCCTTACGACACGCTGGGCTTCAACCCGCTGACGATGGACGAAGCACCACCCGGCGGTGAATCAGTCGCCACTTTTCTGGCCCGGGTGGCGCAGGCCTTCGCCCACATGGTGGCGCTACGCGCCTCACTCGGTGGCAGCCTGGCGGTGGTAACCCACGGCCTGGTGATCCGCGCGTTGCTGGCACACCATGCGCAGTGGGCCAATGGCAACGAGCTGCCGCGCATCGGCAACACCTCCATCAGCGTGCTCGGCGCCACCCCACCGCATGCGGTGGCGTTGCTCGACTGCGGACTCCACCTCGACGAGGGCACCGGCCACGACGTGCGCAGCCTCTCAGGCGGTTGAGTCACCAGTCACCTTCGCCCACGCGGCCCGAACAGCACAAGCCCGCTGAAGATAATGGCCGCTGACCGCACGCTCCACCCATGCACACACCTTGCCGCCGCCAAGCCATCACGCGTCTCGCGGCATGCCTGCTGCTCCCGCTCGCCGGGCCCACGCTCGCGGCCGAGCGGCTGCACAACATCATCGACGACAGCTGGGCCACCGCGCAGGGTTACCAACTCAGCGGCCGGCTGGTCGAGGCGCGGGCCGCACCGGCGGCAGGCAGCGGCCAACGCACGAGCCTCTACCGCAACACGCGGCTGATCTTCACCGGCGGCGAAGAGGGGCGCGTGAGCGTCTCGGTGGGCGCCGCGCAGTGGCAGACTCGCGCTGACGACCACGGCTACTGGCAACTGCAAACCAACCAGGCGCTTGCCTCGCTGCCAGCCGGCTGGCACGACATCACCACCACGCCACCCGCCAGCGGCCCGGCCAGCCTGCTGGTGCACGATGCGCGCAACACGCTGGGGCTGATTTCCGACATCGACGACACCGTGCTGGTGAGCGAGGTCAACGACAAGAGCCGTTTGCTGCGCAACAGCCTCACCGTGTCGCCCGAGTCACGCCAAGCCGTGCCCGGCATGGCCTCTCTGTACTGGGCCTGGGTGAACAAGAACCCCCACCCCGAGGCCACGCCGGTGTTTTATGTGTCGGCCTCGCCGCGCCAGCTGAGCGACGGCATTCGGCGCTTTTTGCGGCACCACGGCTTCCCGCGCGGGGTGGTGCAGCTGAAGGAAGTGAGCGGCGCAAGCCACGACCCGCTGATCGATCAGCAGGCTTACAAGGTGCAGCGCATCAGCGCCATCTTGAAGGCGTTTCCCGAGCTGCGTTTTGTGCTGCTGGGCGACGACGGTGAGCGTGACCCGGAAAGTTATGCGCAACTGCAGGCGCTGTTCCCGCAACAGATTGCCGGCGTGTGGATTCGCCGCGTGCACCCCGACCCGAACCGGCCTCGCATCGTGGGCCAGCACGACACAGCGCAAGTGCTGCTGTCAGGCCCACCCTGAACCCACTCAGGCGCGCAGGCGTTCGATCAGCGCCATCGCCGCAGCCGGGTTGCGCTCCTTGGCCGCGCTGATGAAAAACATGAACACATCACGCGGCTGCGACGGCGTTGTCTTGGGCTGCACGCGCGGCAGCGCATCGGGCTCGTTTCCACTCGCCCAGGCCTGCGCGCATGCCGCGTAGCCGTCGAGCACCGTGGGCTCGAAGCCCTGCGGCAACGGCGACTGCGAACGCATCAGCCGTGCGTAGAGAAAGTTGCCGGTGAGGTCGGCAAACGAGGGGTAGTCGTCGGAGTCGGTGAACACCGTGCCCACCTGGTGGCGGCGCGCCAGCGCCAGGTACTCGGGCGTCTTGAAACTTTCGTGCCGCACGTCGAGCACGTGGCGCAAGGGCAGGCCTTGCACGTTCGCGGGCAGCAGTTTCAAGAAAGCCTCGAAGTCAACCGGGTCGAAGCGTTTGGTGGGCGCAAACTGCCACAACACCGGCCCCAGCTTGTCGCCCAGCTCGGCGATGCCGCTGTCAATGAAACGCTGCACCGACTCGCCCGCTTCGGCCAGCACACGCCGGTTGGTCGCGAAGCGATTGGCCTTGAGCGAAAACACAAAATCTTCGGGCGTCTCACTGCGCCACTTGGCAAAGGTGGCCGGCTTCATCGAGCTGTAGTAGGTGCCGTTGACCTCAATCGCAGTGAGTTGGCGAGCGGCGTATTCCAGCTCACGGCCCTGCGGCCAGCGCTCGGGGTAGAAGTTGTTGCGCCAGGGCTCGAAGGTCCAGCCGCCAATGCCCACGCGGATGTGGGCTGCGCTCATCGCACACCCCACAACACGGCAGCCACCAACAGCAGCGCGAGCACGCCGCTCACCACCATCAGCAAGCGGGTGCGAAGGCGCAGGATCTGCACCGCCTCGACGATGCGTGCGTTCTGCTCGGCCAGGTTTGCGATCAACTGCGCCGAGGCCAATTGCTGCTCACGCAGCTGAACCAGCGCCACTTCGAGCTGGGCCACACGGTCCGACGCTTCGGCGCCGGGTGCGGTGTCCATCGGCACATCGGCCTGCTGGCCGCGGGTGAATATCTTGCGCGCGCCTTTGACGATGCCGGGCGTGGCTTCGATCACGTCGCTCCAGGGAATGATTTTGAGGGCGGTCAGCCAACCGATGGCCATGTTGCGGGCTCCCTTGCTGTGGGCAGCCGCGAGTTTCGCACCAAGGGGTCGACCTCAGGCGGGGGTCAGTGAATCGCCATCAATGCGAACCCGGCGACCGATCGCCAGGCCACTAAGCTCTGTGCGCTGGAAGTGCCGCACTTGACCCGTGTCCATACGCACCTCGATGCGGTAACCCACCACCTTTTCGGCGCGGTCACGCTCGATCTTGTTGCCCAGCACAGCACCGCCTACTGCGCCCACCACGGTGGCGGCTTTCTGGCCGTTGCCGTCACCAACTTGGTGGCCCACCGCGCCGCCCAGCGCCCCGCCGGCCACGGCGCCCACACCCGTGCCCTTCGGGCGCTCGGTGAGGGTTTCGATGTGACGCACCTCGCCGAGGTGAAAGCTGACCACGGGCGGCGGTGGGCTGGGCGTCGGTGCAGCCGCATCGGCCTGGGGGCCGGAGATGGGCAGGGCCCCGTCTTGTGGCCCGCAGCCGCTCAGAACCACCAGACAAGCCAGAGACGCAACGGCCAGCCAGGCCGTGATGGGGTCGAATCGGGTCTTCATGAGCGTGCTCCTGTGCGCGATACGGCATCGTGAGCCCAGACGTGCCCCCGGGGCAGCCTGCCAACACCGCTTGGCGGTGTAGGACAAGCCCGCGTCAGCTCACCAGGTGTCGACCGGCGCAGTGCGCTTGTCGCCCACACGCGACGAGGCCAGGCCGCGCGCCAGCCAATGGCGCGTTTGCGCGGGGTCGATCACGGCGTCGATCTCCAGCATGGCGGCCATGTTGATCGCCTTGCCGCGCTCATACTGCGCGGCCACCAGCTTGTCGTAGAGCGCGTCGCGCTCGGCGCCTTCGGCGGCGGCCGCGAGTTCCTTGCGGTAACCCAGGCGCACCGCGCCTTCGAGGCCCATGCCGCCGAACTCGCCACTCGGCCAGGCGGCGGTGAGCGAGGGCGAATGGAAGCCGCCACCGGCCATGGCCATCGCCCCCAGGCCGTAACCCTTGCGCAGCACGACGGCCAAAAACGGCACCCGCAGGTGGGCGGCAGTGACGAACATGCGGCTCACGTGGCGCACCTGGGCGCGCTCTTCGATCTCGGGGCCGACCATAAAACCCGGCGTGTCGATCAGTGACACGATCGGCAGGCCGTGTGCATTGCACAGCTGCATGAAACGGGCGGCCTTGTCGGCCGCGTCGGCGTCGATCGCCCCACCGAGATGGGTGGGGTTGTTGGCCATCAGGCCGACCGGGCGGCCTTCAATGCGCGCGAGCGCGGTCAAGATGCCAATGCCGAAGCCGGCTCGCAGCTCCAAGAGTGAGCCGGTGTCGGCCACAACCTGCATCACCTGGCGAATGTCATAAGTGCGCACGCGGTTCTCAGGCAAGGCCTCGCGCAGGCGGTTGGCGTCACCGGCCGACCAGTCGCTCACACGGCCCTGGAAGTAACCCAGGTATTGCTTGGCCGCCGCCACCGCCTGGGCTTCGTCGTCGACCAGCACGTCGATCACGCCGTTGGCGTGTTGCACGCTGCTCGGCCCCACCTGCTCGGGCGTGAACACGCCCAGCCCACCACCTTCGATCATGGCCGGGCCACCCATACCGATGTTGCTGCTGCGGGTGGCGATGATCACGTCGCTGCAGCCCAGCAGCGCGGCATTGCCGGCGAAGCAGCGGCCGGCCACGATGCCGACCACCGGCACCTGGCCGCTCAAGCGCGCGTAGCTGGCGAAGGTGTGCAGGTGCAGGCCGGCCACGGTGGACGAATCGGTGTCACCCGGGCGGCCGCCGCCGCCTTCGGCAAGCAGCACCACCGGCAGACGCTGCTCGAGCGCAATGCCCAGCATGCGGTCGGTCTTCTGGTGGTTGCGCATGCCCTGCGTTCCGGCCAGCACGGTGGCGTCGTAAGACATCACCACGCAGCGCGATTTTTCTTCACCGAACTGCGCGCCGTTGACGCTGCCGATGCCGGTCACCATGCCGTCGGCGGGTGTGTTCTTGATCAGGTCGTCGAGCGCACGGCGGCTGCGCTGCGCGGCGAAGGCCAGCGCGCCATATTCGGTGAAGCTGCCGTCGTCGCACAGGTCAGCGATGTTTTCGCGCGCGCTGCGCAGCCCCAAGCCATGGCGCTTGGCCACCGCCTCGGTGCGCTGCGCGTCGAGCGTGAAGCTGTGGCGGGTGATGACCTCTTGCAGGTCGGCACGCAAAACGGTCGTGGCCAGCGTGGGCGTCTCGTGTGCCACCTGTGCAGCGGTGCCAGCCACCGCAGCACCCAGCGTGAGCAGCAGGTCGTCTTCGCTGACCATCTCGCCGGCTAGCACCGCCAGGTGCAGCACCTGCGCGTCGGCCTCGGCGCGTATCTCGTGCTCCATCTTCATGGCTTCGAGTACCAGCAGCAGCTGCCCGGCACGCACCGCCTCGCCCGCGCTGACGGCGAGCTGCACCACGGTGGCGGCCATCGGCGCCTTGATCGAGTTGTTTTGGGTCATGCCTGTCTCCCCGAGTGTCTTGATTGCCAGCGGCACTGTAGCGGCGGCGCCGCACGCGGCCTGACACCGCCGTGACAAGCGCGCCCACCCTCGGTATCGTGCGCGCTCCCCCACAAGGAGCCCCATGCACACTCACCTGCGCACCTGGGCCGCTGCCATCAGCATCGCGGCCTGCACCCACCTCGCGGCACAACCTGCGCCGCCCGTTCGCACCACGCCCTATCCCGGTGTGATGACGCTCGATGTCGATGCCACCGACCTCGACCACAAGCTCTTCAACGTGAAGCAGAGCGTGCCCGTGAAACCCGGGCCGCTGACGCTGTATTACCCACGCTGGCTGCCGGGCACCCATTCGCCCACCGGCAATGTCTCGCGGCTGGCGGGGCTGCGCATGTCGGCGCTGGGCAAGCCGCTCGAATGGAAGCGCGACACGCTCGACAGCCACAGCTTCCATGTCGACGTGCCCGCCGGCGCGAGCGCACTGCAGATCGAGTTCCAGTTTTTGAGCCCTCTCGACAAGGGCGGCGGCCGGGTGGTCGTCACGCCCGAGATCCTCGGCCTGCAATGGAACAACGTGCTGCTCTACCCAGCCGGCCATGCCGCCAACCAAATCAGCGTGAAGCCGCGCCTCACCCTGCCCGCGGGCTGGGGCTTCGGCAGTGCGCTCACGCCCGCCGAGCGCCAGGGTGCCAGCGTCAGCTTCCAGCCGGTGAGCGTGGAGACGCTGGTCGACTCGCCGCTGTTTGCCGGGCGCCACTACCAGCAGCTTGACCTCGACCCCGGTGCACGCGCAGCGGGCCGCCCGCCGGTGTACCTGAACGTGGTGGTCGACGAGCCCAAACAAGGTGTGATCAACGCCGAACAACTGGCCGCACACCGCGCGCTGGTCACACAAGCCGACCGCGTGTTCGGCCCACGCCGTTTTGCGCGCTACGACTTCTTGCTCGCGGTGAGCGACCAGTTCAGCGGCATCGGCCTGGAGCACCACCAGTCGAGCGAAAACGGCGTCAAGGGCGGTTACTTCACCGACTGGGCCAAGGGCTCGATCAACCGCGACCTGCTGGCGCACGAATACGCCCACTCCTGGAACGGCAAGTTCCGCCGGCCCGCCGACCTGTGGACGCCGCACTTCAACACGCCAATGCAGAACAGCCTGCTGTGGGTTTACGAAGGGCAGACGCAGTACTGGGGCGCCGTGCTCGCCGCCCGCTCGGGCCTGGTGAGCCAACTGGATGCGCGCGCAGACCTGGCCAACACCGCCGCGTGGCTCGACGCGCGCGCCGGGCGGGTGTGGCGCAACCTGCAAGACACCACCAACGAGCCCCAGCTGTCGGCTCAAGGCTGGGGCCGCGATTGGCGCGACTGGCAGCGTGGCGGTGACTACTACGACGAGGCGCGCCTGATCTGGCTCGAAGCCGACATGCTGATCCGCGAGCGCTCGCTCGGCACCCGCTCGCTCGACGACTTTGCGCGCGCCTTTTTTGGCGTCGAGCCCACACGCCCGGCGCACGACATGCGCCCGCTGCTCTACAGCTTCGACGACGTGGTGCGCGAACTCAACCGGGTGCAGCCCCACGACTGGGCACTCTTTCTGCGCGAGCGGCTCGACACGCACGAGCCAGGCGCGCCACTCGCTGGCATCACCCACGCCGGCTGGAAGCTCGGCTGGAGCGAGCAACCCAGCGACTACGTGAAAGCCCAGGAGGCCTACTACGAAGCCGCCGATTTCAGCTACTCACTCGGCCTGATGGTGGGCAAGGAAGGCAAGCTCACCCGGGTGGTGTGGGGCAGCCCGGCCTTCCAGGCGGGGCTCGCGCCCGGCGCCACGCTGCTGGCAGTGAACGGCCGCAGCTACAAGGCCGAGCGCCTGAAAGACGCCATCACCGCCGCCAAGGGCGACGACAAAACCAGCGGCAAGATCGAGCTGCTGGTGAAGGCGGGTGACGTGTACCGCACACTGCCCATCACCTGGCGCGGCGGCCTGCGTTACCCCCAGCTTGAGCGGATTGACGGCAGCGTCGACCGCTTGAGTGTGTTGTTTGCGCCGCTTGAGTAGCCGTTAAAAAACGCACCTGCCAGCCGCTTCCGGCGTGCACTTGCGGCCCGGCGGCGGCCCGCAAGTGCTTTGCATCGCCCAAGCTGGGCTTTCTCGGTTAAAGCGTCATCGCCATGGCAGCACAATGCGCCCATGGCACCGACAAATAAACCCACCACCCTCATCAACGCACGGTCCTTCGGCGACGCTGCCGCCGCACTGGCCCACGCGACCACCATCTACAACAGCGGCATCGCCCACCTGCGCGACAGCCTGCAACGCTTCGTGGCCGGTGAAGAGCTGGGCCAGCACGTGCGTGCCTGCTACCCCTACCTGCGGGTGCACACCGACACCGTGGCGCGCGCCGACTCGCGCCTGGCCTATGGTTTCGTGTCCGGCCCCGGCACCTACGAGACCACGCTGACACGGCCTGACCTGTTCGGCGGCTACTACCTGGAGCAGTTCTCGTTGCTTCTGAAGAACCACGGTGTGTCGCTCGAAGTGGGCCTCAGCACGCAGCCGATTCCGGTGCATTTTTCGCTCGCCGAAAACGACCACCTCGAAGGCAGCATGAGCCCCGCGCGCCGCCTGCTGCTGCGCGACCAGTTCGACCTGCCCGACCTGTCGGCCATGGACGACGGCATTGCCAACGGCACCCACGAGCCACCCATCGGCCCCGACGGCCAGCCGCGCCACCCGCTGTCGCTCTTCACCGCGCCGCGGGTCGACTACTCGCTGCACCGCCTGCGCCACTACACGGGCACCGTGCCCGAGCACTTCCAGAACTTCGTGCTCTTCACCAACTACCAGTTCTACATCGACGAGTTCATCCAGCTCGGCCACGAAATGATGGCCGACCCGGCCAGTGGCTACGCCGCCTTCGTGCAACCGGGCAACGTGGTCGAGCGCCAACGCGGCGCCGCACCGCAGCCGGGCGACGACCTCGGCGTGGCGCCGCCGCGCCTGCCGCAGATGCCCGCCTACCACCTGGTGCGCGAAGACCGCACCGGCATCACCATGGTCAACATCGGCGTCGGCCCGGCCAACGCCAAGACCATCACCGACCACATCGCGGTGCTGCGCCCGCATGCGTGGATCATGCTCGGCCACTGCGCAGGCCTGCGCAACACGCAAGCGCTCGGCGACTACGTGCTCGCCCACGGTTATGTGCGCGAAGACCACGTGCTCGACGAAGACCTGCCGCTGTGGGTGCCGATCCCGCCGCTGGCCGAGATTCAGGTGGCGCTGGAATCGGCGGTGGCCGAGGTCACCCAACTGCAGGGCTACGAGTTGAAGCGCGTGATGCGCACCGGCACGGTCGCAAGTACCGACAACCGCAACTGGGAGCTGCTGCCCTTTCACCACCAGTACAGCACGCCGGAGCGGCGCTTTTCGCAGTCACGCGCGATCGCACTCGACATGGAAAGCGCCACCATCGCGGCCAACGGCTTTCGCTTCCGCGTGCCCTACGGCACCTTGCTGTGTGTGAGCGACAAGCCGCTGCATGGCGAAATCAAGCTGCCCGGCATGGCCAACCACTTTTACCGCGAGCGGGTCGACCAGCACTTGCGCATCGGCATCCGCGCGATGGAGCTGCTGCGCGAGCAAGGTGTTGACCAGTTGCACAGCCGCAAGCTGCGCAGTTTTGCCGAGGTAGCGTTTCAGTGAGCCGGCGGGGCTGAGGGCGGATCGTCGGGTGGCTTCGGCGGGGCCGGCGGCTGCTTCACCGACAGCATGAACTTGACCACCCCAAAGCCGAAGGCGAGCGCGCCCACGACGAACACCAGATCAAACGCGCTCAGGTCGTCAAACATGCTCTCGCCTCGGTGATCAGTGGCCGCAGGGCCGGTGCGTCGCCGTCGGGCAGCGCGGTTTCTAACAAGTCCAGCCGCTGGCCCAGTTGGTGCACGAACAGCTCCTTGGCATGTTCGTCACGCAGCGACTTGGCTTGCCAGAGGCCCAGCGTCATCGCCGGCAGGTCGAGCGTGTGTTTGAACCACAAACGCTTGCCCAGGTTGATGGTGTAGGCCGGCACAAAGAACCCCTCGGCCACCAACACCGCGACCTGTTGGCCGGTGAGCGCCAGTCGCTTTTTTCGACACACCAGCACACCCGCGCTCAGCGCCCAGAAGAGCAGGTGCAAGCCCAGAAACGAGGCCAGCACGAGCGCAAAACTGAACTGCATCGACAGGCTGGCCAAGGCCACCGCCATCACCATGTAGAAGGTGCCGAGCCACGACAGCAGGTTGAGCGTGGGCACGGCAGAACGCAGCATCTGCCGCGCCGCACGCAGCTGCTTCGGCTCCAGCCGGCCCAGCACCGAGCTCGTCAGCGCCGCCCGGTGAAACAGGTTTAGCGGGTTGAGAAAGATCAGATCGCGCCCGCGTGCTTCCAGCCGGGCGCCGGACTCGTAACGCAGCCTGCCCAGGCGGCCGAAACGCAGGTAGTCGCCCCCCGCCGGGATCAGCCGCAGGTTGTCGACGATCAGAAAACCTGCCGCCACCGCCCAAAACAAAACGATCTCGGGGATCACGCCTTGGACCACGCCTTACTTGCGGCCGAAGAACTTCTTGAAGCCGCCCCAGAGCGCCGCCGCACCCGCGGCAATCGCCAGGAAGACCATCTTGAAGCCCCCCTTGCTCGTGGCCACCGCCGCCGCGCCGCCCAGCACCAGCGCGCCCAGGCCAAAGGCTGCGACCTTGTCGCCCTGTTTCCACTCGCTGTACTTCTCGCCGCTCACGTAGTCGAAGTTTTTCAGCGCGACCTTGAAGTCAGCCAGGTCGCGGTCCATGGTGTCGGGCTCGGTCACCAGAACCGCATTCATGTAGCCACTGCGGCCGAGGATCTTGGTCGACACGTTGACCACCTCTTGGTTGCTGTCTTGCGCGCGCAGCCGGGTGCCCCACTCCAAGCGCTGGGTCTCTTTGTCGTAGCGAGGTGAGAACGACCAGCCTTCGAGCGTCAACGTGGGCACACCTTGTTTGCGCTTCTCTTCGTTGCCGGCGACGTTGCGCTCCTTGAGCGTCTTGAGCAAGGCATCGGCGTCGATCTTCTCGTCGTCCTTGATGTAGCCATCGCCGGAGAACGACAACACGCCGAACCAGCGGTTCTTCTCCGAGGCGATCGTGTAGGCGTTGCCAGGCGGCAAGTTTCCGTTCAGCTTGAGGAAGGTGTCGGTGTCTTTGTTGTCGAGGAAGGTGTAGCCCTCCTTGACCTTGAACTCTGCCTTGTCGTCGATGCGCCCCACTTCGCCCGGCTTGAGCCATTTCAGCTCGGCCGCCAGTTGTTCGGCGGTTTTGCTGGACTGCGCATGCAACGCACTGCCGGCCAGCAGAAGAATCACAGGAATGACAAAGCGGATTTGCACGGTTCTCTCCCTCGGGGTTGTTGGAATGACACCCCGAGGAGTCTACGAGCGAGCCCGCGCAAACGCACCTGGGGTGCGTGGCGATTTAACGTCTTGCCTGATGGGCGACGCACCCCACCCAAGCCAAGTTCGCGCGGAGACATCGAAGGGCTGCGTAAGGCTGCGTTCCGCAACGCGGCCCCTTGTCTGAGCATGCCGAAGTGTCAGCCCGAACGGTGGTGGGGCACGCAGCTGAGCCTGGTCACCCATCAGGACGTCGCGTATGAGGGGCGGGCGCTGCGCAAAAAATTGACACACCGGATTAACCCGGCTTCCCCCAGAAGCAAGCACCCGCCCGCCCCTGTCTGCGGGATAGTGATTTGCAGCGGGCGCGGCACCATGTCGTCATGGACACGCCGAACCGCCCCACCCCGCCCCAGCCAGACCCCGCGCTTCAATCCAAGATCGCCCAGTGGCTGGAACTCAAGCGCGAGATGCAAGCGCTGCACGCCCAGGTCGAATATGCCCGCTTGCTGCTCAAGCTGGGCGTGCTGAAGGCGAAGGGCTGAGGCTCATCGAAGCGGCCCGGGAAGTCACCCCGTGCCGGCGCAGGGGTTCGACGAGCTGAGCTGGTTGAAGTGGCGCTGGCACGCTCAAAAACCGCTTGTACCGAGCAAAGCGTGCCATGAGCCTCAAAGCAGTGAGCTAGGCTGATTCGGAACGCACGCCCTGGTCTTGCAGGTAGACGGCACCGGTGACCTTTTCCTCGGCCGCCCTCTTCACATTGGCACGGCGCCAAGCCCAGGTCTTGACGGCTTGGGGGAACAGGCTGATGCACGACGCGTAGTAGAGCAACTTGAAGCCCCACAAACGTGGGCCGACCGGCGTGTCTCGGAACAGGTCGCCCGCCAAGATCGACAGCAGCGCCTCTTGCATGCGCCACACGTTGCGCGGCTGCATGAAAATCTTGCGAATGGCCGGCGAAGTGATGCGGTAGATGAACCACGAGAACATCTTGGGCCCGTGTTTCATCACCCCCTCGAAGTGGCGGAACTGCTTTTCGGCCGCACGTGCCTCCCCCTTGAGCCACAGGTCAACCCCGGCAGCGCTCTCGAAGGCGCTGTTCATCGCGAGGAACACGCCCGACGAGAACATCGGGTCAACAAAGGCGAAGGCGTCGCCGATCAGCACAAAGCGCTCGCCGCGGCAGAACTTGGAGTCGTAGGCGTAGTTGCCGGTCGTGGTGGCCGGCTCGATCATCCTCGCGTCTTTCAGTCGCTCGGCAAGCTTGGGCGCAAGCGCAATGGTCTGCATCAAGAAGTCGTCGAGGCTCGCGCCCTGGCGGTTGTCCTTGAAGTAACCCGGGTGGGCCACCGCGCCCACGCTGGTGGTGCCGTCGCGCAGGGGGATGTACCAGAACCAACCGTGGTCAAACCAGAACAGCGAGATGCTGCCCTCCAGCCGGCCCGGCGCACGCTGGGCGCCCTCGAAGTGGCCGAACAAGGCGGCGCTTGCGTGGCGGCGGTTGCGTTGTTTGGCGTCGAACTGGTTCGACAACAGCGTGTCGCGCCCGCTCGCGTCAATGACAAAACGCGGCTGCCAGCTGGTTTCAACGCCCTGCGCGTCTTTCACCTTCACGACAGCGCGCATGTCGCCGGTCTTGGCGGCGTCCATGTCGACGTGGCTCACGCGCTGATTCTCGAACGTGCGCGCACCCAACTTGGCGGCATGGCGAAACAGCAGCTCATCAAACTCGGAGCGCCGCACATGCACCGCGTAGGGGAAGGACTTGTCCATCGCTTCGGCAAAGAAGAAGCGGCTGGTGTGCTCGTGCCAGGGCGACACGAACTCGGCACCCAGCTTGGCGATGCCGATCGCCTCGACCTCGGCGCGTACCCCGAGCCGGTCGAACAGCGGCATGTTCATCGGCAGCAGCGACTCGCCGATGTGAAAGCGCGGGTGCTGGGCCTTCTCGAACAGCACCACGTCGTGGCCTTTCTCGGCCAGGAGTGCGGCCACCGTGGAGCCAGCCGGGCCACCGCCGATGACCACCACGTCGGGTCGGGTGCCTGCAAACTGCTGAGATGCCATGGCCGTTGTTCCTGTGTCGCAATTGAATCGCGCAGTTTAACGAGCCTGACCTCTGACGCCGCGAGCGCCGAAGCCGCGCTGGGTCAATCCAGCAGGCGATTCAGCTTGGCGTGTTGCAGCAGCATGATGGTCTTGCCGTCACGGATCTCCCCGCGCTCGACCATGGCGAGCGCTTCGTCCAGCGTGGGCTCGAGCACCTCGATGTCTTCGCCTTCGTGGGCCTCGCCGCCGCCGGCCGACACCTTGTGGCGTGGCTCGTAGGCACCCACAAAGAAGAACAGCCGCTCGGTCACCGAGCCCGGGCTCATGTAGGCCTCGAACACCTTGCGCACGTCGGCAATGCGGTAGCCGGTTTCTTCTTCGGTCTCGCGCTTGATGCAGGTGGCCGGGTCGTCTTGGTCAAGCAAGCCGGCACAGGCTTCGATCAGCATGCCGTCGGGCGTGCCATTCACATAAGCCGGCAAGCGGAACTGCCGCGTGAGCACCACCGTCATGCGCTCGCGGTTGTAGAGCAGGATGGTCGCGCCGTTGCCGCGGTCGTAGGTCTCGCGGGTCTGGCGCTGCCACTGGCCGTCGCGGCGCTGGTAGTCGAAGCTGGTTTTCTTCAGCAGGTACCAGTCGTCAGACAGCACCTGCGATTCGATGATGCGGATGCGGTTTCCCATGTGCAGCTCCATGTCAGGCCGCCATGGTATCGTGCAACTTCGTGCAATATCAAGACAATTCGTGCAAGCATGCTCACCCAACAGCGCAAACAACTCATCCTCCAGCGGCTCCAGTCGGGCGGCGAGATCGTGGCCAAGACCTTGAGCGAGGAGTGGGGCCTGTCGGAAGACACCATTCGCCGTGACCTGCGCGCGCTGGCGGCCGAGGGCCTGCTGCAGCGTGTGCACGGCGGCGCCTTGCCGGCCTCTCCGGCGGTGGGCAACTTTGCAGCGCGAACGCAGCTGGAGCCCGAAGGCAAACGCGCCATCGGCCGCGCCGCCGCCGCCCTGGTGAAGCCGGGGCAGGTGGTGTTTCTGGACGGCGGCACCAGCTGCGAACAACTCGCGCTGCAGCTGCCGCACACACTCGCCGCCACCGTGGTGACCCACAGCCCGACCATCGCGCTGGCGCTGGTCGCGCACCCCCGCGTCGAGGTGGTGCTGATCGGCGGGCGTTTGTTCAAACACTCGGTGGTCGCGGTGGGCGCAGCGGCGCTCGAGAGCATTCAACACGTGCACGCCGACACCTATTTCATGGGCGTGACCGGCCTGCACCCACACACCGGCCTGACCACGGGCGACCTCGAAGAAGCCCACATCAAACGGGCCCTGATGGCGCAGGCCGCCGAGACCTGGGTGCTGGCTTCAAGCGAGAAACTCAACGCGGCCTCGCACTGCGTGATTGCGCCCTGCCAGGCAGCCACCGGGTTGATCGTCGAGCGCAGCGTGCCCCAGCGCCTGACGGCTGCGTTCGAGAAGCTGGGGCTGTCGGTGCTGCGCGCCTGAGGGCCCGTGGCACACTGCCCGCCGCCTTCCAGCCCCACTTCTTTTCATGAGCACCACCGAGGTTTTCCTGATCGCCATGCTGATCATCTTCAGCGTGCCCTACCTGATCTGGCGCCTCTTTCGCACCGACTACTTTGCGCCGCTGGTGGTGGTGCAAACGGTGGCTGGCATCTTGCTCGGCCCTGGCATCTTGGGCGCGGCGTTTCCCGAGTTCCACAGCGTCGTGTTCAGCCCGCCGGTGATTCAGTCGCTCAATGGCATTGCGTGGTGGGCGGTGATGCTGTTCGTGTGGATCGCCGGCATCGAGCTCGACCTGAAACAAGCCTGGCAGCACCGGCGCGAAAGCGGCATCACCGCCGGCCTCGCACTCGGCTTACCGCTGTTGCTGGGCAGTGGTGTAGCGGCGGTGATGTTGATGTTCCCGGGCTGGATCGGCCCACAGGCCACAAGCTGGCAGTTTGTGATCGGCGTGGGCATGGCCTGTGCGGTGACGGCGCTGCCGGTGCTGATCTTGTTGATGGAAAAGCTCGACGTGCTGCGCCGGCCCATCGGTCAGCGCATCCTGCGTTATTCGAGCGTCGACGACATCGCCATCTGGGCCGTGCTCGCCGCCATCCTGATGGACTGGAGCCGCGTGGGCAAGCAGGCCGGTTTTCTGCTCGCCTTTGCCGTTTTCGGCTGGCTGTTCCGCCGGCTGATGCAACACATTCCCGAGAGTGACCGCTGGTATGCCGGGATCATCTGGCTGGCCCTGTGCGGGCTGGGGGCCGACTGGTGCGGGCTGCACTTCATCATCGGCGCGTTTCTCGCGGGCGCCATGATCGACGCGCACTGGTTCGAGCAGAAACACCTCGATGGGCTGCGCCACAACGTGCTGCTGGTGGCCGCGCCGGTGTACTTCTTGAGCACCGGCTTGCGCACCAACTGGCAAGTAGGCGGCGCTTCGGTGTTCATCGCCGCGGGGGCGATGCTGCTGGCCGCGGTGGTGGGCAAGCTGGTCGCCACCCACCTGGCGGGCAAGATCCTCAAGTGGCAGCCGGGCGAAGGCGCGTTGATCGGCTGGTTTTTGC
Organism: Burkholderiales bacterium; assembly: GCA_038241485.1. Classification (GTDB taxonomy): domain Bacteria; phylum Pseudomonadota; class Gammaproteobacteria; order Burkholderiales; family Burkholderiaceae_C; genus Rhizobacter. Next base: position 231 of record JBBRFR010000006.1, on the reverse strand, counting down.
AGACCAAGGGCCTGGTGATGATCATTTTTGCCAATGTGCTGCTCGACAAGGCCATGATCACCGACGAAACCTTCACGGCCTTGCTGCTGGGGCGGTGGCCAGCACCATGCTCACCACGCCGATGGTGTCGCCTCTGCTCCTGAAGATGAAACAGCTCGTGTCTCGATCGGCGTGAAATGCGCCGCTTAAACGACCCTTCGCGGCTGTCACGCAAGCCGGTCGCACGAGGGG